>DASCML010000021.1:0-6436 GCA_036010925.1 Dehalococcoidia bacterium
AAGAGAGTCGCGCCCAGGCGACGGTTGGACCGGCAAACAGGGCCACCTGGGTTGCCGATGTGTTGGAGGAAGCCGCAAACACCGGGCGCATACATCGGGCGGACACCCTCGAGGAGCTCGCAGAGAAGGCATCAATCAATGTCGAACCATTCCTCGGTACGGTCAGCCGGTACAACGCCGACATGGCTGCCGGCGAGGACTCGACGTTCTTCAAGAACGCAGTCGGCATGCGTCCCATAACAACGCCGCCTTATTACGCTGCTGAAGTGCGGCCGGCGATTATCTGCTGGACCGGGACAGGTCTCCGAATCGATGCCGACACCCATGTAATCGGTGGCAATGAGGAGCCCATCCCGGGACTATTCGCCGCCGGCGAGACCGTTGGAAGCCTCCATGGCGACCGCTACATCGGCGGCGGCGGCTCATTTGGTCCTGCCGTTACTTTTGGCCGAATCGCGGGAGCCCACGCCGCAGTGGAAGCTCTCGGGCGCTGAGTTCTCGCTCGAGGTATATTTCAGCGCCTGCGGCCATTGGCTCGCGATCGGGGAGGTAACACATGCTCAGCGGATATCGGGTTCTTGACCTTTGTGACGAGCGAGGCTTTGTCGCCGGGCAGATCTTGGCCGACCTGGGCGCCGACGTGATTGCGGTCGAGCCGCCCGGAGGTTCCCCCGCGCGTCGCCTGGGACCGTTTGCCGGCGGTACTCCAGACCCTGAAAACAGCCTCCAATGGTGGGCCTACTCCAGGAACAAGAGGAGCGTCTGCCTGGACCTCGACGAAGCCGTCGGGCGAGAGCAGTTCCTGGAACTCGTGCGCACGGCAGACTTTCTTTTCGAATCCGGTGGACCTGGATTCCTCGAGAGTCACGGCCTCGGATGGGAGATTCTTTCCGAAGAGAATCCGCGACTGATCGTCGTTTCGATTACTGCCTTCGGCCTGGACGGCCCCAAGGCTGGCTGGCCAGTGAGTGACCTGACGGCGTGGGCAGCATCGGGTGCCTTGCTGGTCACGGGGGATCCCGATCGGCCGCCGGTCTATGTCGGCCTTCCGCAGGCCTACCTTCATGCCGGCGCGGATGCTGCGCTCGCCGCCATGGTCGCGCACGAAGCACGGCTCAAAGACGGCCTCGGGCAGAGGGCGGAGGTATCGGCTCAAACATCGGCAATGGCGACGCTGCAGTCCTGGTGCCTTCCCCACGGCTGGAATGACATCGAAACCAAGCGTATCGGCGGCGGTTTTCAGCTCGGACCTCTCAATATGCGTTTTATCTACCCCTGCGCGGATGGTCATGTTCTGATCACTTTTCTCTTTGGAAATGCGCTCGGCCCCTTTACCCGGCGCCTGATGGAATGGATGTGCGAGGACGGCGTTATCGACGAGGTGACCCGCGACAAGGACTGGGTCGGCTATGCAGCCGCACTGCTGGGCGGCGAAGAACCCCTGTCTGAGCTCGACCGCCTGCAGGAAAAGATCGAGGAGTTCTGCCTGCGACACACGAAGGACTACCTCTTCGACGGTGCGATGGCGAGAACTGTCCTCCTGGTGCCGGTGAGCACCATCGAGGACGTTATGAAGGCACAACAGCTCGAAGCGCGCGGCTTCTGGACGGAGGTCGACCGGGATGGAACGGTTGCCCGATATCCGGGTCCTTTCGCCCGTTTCTCCGCCACCCCTATTTCCTACCGCCATGGGCCTCCGACCATCGGACAGCACACAGAGGAAGTCCTTCGGGAGAAACGCCAGGCGCGGGCTGAGGTTCCAGGCCCGGCGGAGGAGGAGGGCTCTGCTCTGCCACTCGAGGGTGTGAAGGTGCTCGATTTCACCTGGGCCGTTGCCGGGCCGGCAACAACGCGGGCTCTCGCCGACTATGGGGCAACCGTGGTGCGCATCGAATCGACCACTAGGCTGGATTCCGCGAGGACGTTCCAGCCTTACAAGAACGGAGAAGCTGGCCCAGAAAACTCCGCCTGCTATGCGGATGTCAATGCTGGAAAGCTGGATCTTTCACTGAACATGTCGAAGCAAGAGGCTCGGGACGTGGCGAAGGAGCTGGCTCGCTGGGCCGATGTCGTCATCGAAAACTATTCGCCCGGCACAATGGAACGAATGGGGCTCAGCTACGCGGCATTGAGAGAGACCAACCCCCAGGTCATCATGCTCAGTAGTTCGCTCAACGGGCAGGATGGACCCCACGGACACCTGGCTGGATTCGGGACACTCGGAGCCGCGATGGCCGGCTTCACCGAACTCGCCGGCTGGCCGGATCGCGCTCCCGCTGGACCGTTCCTGGCCTACACCGACTACATGGTTCCCCGCTATAGTGCCGCCAGCATCCTGGCAGCACTCGATCATCGCCGGCGTACGGGAGAAGGCCAGTACATAGATCTGTCACAGACTGAAAACGCGCTTCACTTCCTGGCCCCCAGCCTGCTTGACTACAGCGTCAACGGCGTTGTCGGGACCAGGGATGGAAACCGTTCCAGTCTCTTCGTTCCACACGGCGTCTACCCTTGCGAGGGGGATGATCGCTGGGTCGCAATAGTGGCCGAAACCGATGACCAGTGGCGAGCGCTTGCGCGCGCAATCCAACGCCCAGACTTGGAATCAGACCCAGATCTGCAAACCCTCGCTGCAAGGGCCAGCAGGGCCGACCAGATTGATTCGGCTATCGGCGACTGGACAGCGACTCACGAGGTCGATGATGTGGAAGTCGTGCTCGTCGAAGCCGGCGTCCCGGTGCACCGCGTCTCCAGCAGCGCCGACTGCTTCGCCGACGCCCAGCTGATCGCTCGCGAGCACTTTCCGATGGTCGACCATGCGGTCCTGGGACAGGTTCCGCTCGAAGCGCCAAGGTTCTTGTTGCATCGAACCCCGCCACCGCCGCTTAGCCCGCACCCGACATTTGGGGAGCACAATGATGAAGTCCTTCGAGGCATTCTCGGCTACGGCGACGAAAGGGTAGCGGCTCTGGCCAGCGCCGGGGCTCTGGAATAAGGCGGCTAAGGCGAGAGAGGATTGACCCCGAGTTGACCCCCCGCCCCAGGCTATCCAGAATCCGAGAACCTAAACCTTGGAAGTCTTCTCATGCCTGTCTCAATCCCTTGGGCTCTCGATGAAGTAACGTCCGAATGGCTCAACCAAGCGCTCGAAGCCGGCGGCAAATGCCCCGGCGCGAAGGTCGCCTCTCTGGAGCAGGCGGCAATCGGCGAGGGCGCCGGATTCATGGGCTCGCTGGCCATTCTCAACGTGACCTACCAGGAAGGCGCCACCGGCCCGGCAACCATGGTCGCGAAGCTTCCTACTCCCCTCCAAGAGATTCGGGACGTCGTAAAGCCATTCCGCGTGTTCGAACGCGAGGTTCGGTTCTACAACGAGGCTGCACCCCTTATGCCCGTAAAGGTTCCCATTTGCTATTTCGGGGGCATGGACATCGAAGCCGACCGGTACATCCTGCTACTCGAGGACCTTGCCCCGGCAGTTGTCGGCGACCAGCTGGCCACCTGCTCTGTGGCCGAGGCCGAGCTGGCGTTGAGAGGAATCGCCAAGGCGCACGCGACTTTCTGGGAATCGCCACGACTCCGTGAGCTGGACTGGATGCCGCGGCACAACGACCCCATCCAGCGCGGCGCCCAGGATGTCTACCAGGACAGCTGGCCCAAGTTCGTCGAATACATGGGCGACCGCCTACCATCGGAGATGATTCCCATAGGCGACAGATTCGCAACTAATATCCACAGTCTTCAGGATCGATTTGTTTCGATGCCGAATACTATCCAGCACGCCGATTTCCGCCTCGACAACATCTTCTTCGGTGAGGAGGACGGAACTCCGTCGGTGGCAATCATCGACTGGCAGGCGTCAACGCGCGGGGGCGGTGGGATCGACACCGGCTATTTCATCAGCCACAGTCTTTCGGTCGACGAGCGTAGGCGCAGCGAAAACGCGCTGTTGCGGGCCTATTACGACACCCTGCTCGAGCACGGAGTTGCCGACTATTCGTTTGAGCAGTGCCAGAAGGATTACAAAGTCGGGGTGCTGTGGGGATGGATCGTTCCTGTGTTTGCAGTGGCCAATCTCGACCTCAGCACGGAGCGAAGCCAGGCTCTCTTCAAGGCCTGGTCTGACCGCGGCTCGGCGGCCATTCTCGACCACCGGGCGGGCGATCTATTGGGCTAGGTCGCAATCGAAAACTGATCAGTCTTCAGGCAACCGGAATTTCAATTTAGGAGTTAGCAACATGACGGCAAATTTCTCACTCGAAGGCAAGACGGCAATCGTCACCGGCGGCAGCTACGGTCTCGGAGTCACGTTCGCGAGCGCGCTCGCGGATGCCGGGGCGAACATCGTCGTTACAGCGCGCTCGCTGGACCGTCTTAACGAGACCAAGGCCTTAATCGAGGCGAAGGGAAGCAACTGCGTCGCGGTCGAATGTGACGTGCGCGAGTACGAACAGGTCGCGAGCTTGATGAAGCAAGCGAACGACCGCTTTGGTTCCATTGACGTGCTGGTCAATAATGCCGGCATCTCGGACGGAAGCGGCATCCGTTCGGAGAACCAGGACCCGCAGGGATTTGTGGACCTGTGTCAGACCGACATCTTCGGGCTCTGGTATTGCTGCCACGCAAGCGCCCAGTACATGCTTCGCCAGGGAAGCGGATCAATCATCAACATCGGCTCGATCCTCGGCATCAACGGCTTCGCCCCCGGCGGCGTCCCCGGCTACTTCGCCGCGAAGGGGGCGGTCCACAACCTCACCAAGATGCTTGCAGCTGAGTGGGGGGATCGGGGCGTGCGCGTGAATGCCCTGGCGCCCACGTTCTTCGACAGCGAGATGACGCACGAATTTCTTACCGAGAGCGGGCTGCTCAAGCTTCTCGAGGGTCGGCATCCGATGGATAGGATCGGGCGTTCGGAGGATCTGGAGGGACCAGTCGTATTCTTGGCATCCGACGCATCTTCCTTCGTAACCGGCGTTGTTCTGCCGATCGATGGCGGACTCACCGCCAGCGCCGGGCATCACCCCGGGCCTTTCCCGTCGGACGAATGGGATCCGGACGGGGGCGGTCACCCACTCCAGCCAGGAACCCCGTTCCCGACCAGCTAGCGAGAACATCGGACGGGTCGGCCCCTCAGCCGGCTCGCTCGACCCCCACTCGCGTGCCGCGCATGACCGCACACGGCTGCCACATGGTAGCCGAGTACCTGAGGTGCCCATAATCACCGACCAGGTGCAACCACTTAACCATTCCTGGCTCCGCGTCATTCGGCCCGGCCCAGTTGGGAAACTGGTAGGGCTCGAATCCGTTATACATGACAACCTGCCCCGGTCCGGCGCTCGCAGTCACACGGGCCGGCACCTGGAACTCGCCGACGTCGTTATAGACGCGGACCATCTCGTTGTCGGAGACGCCGAGCCGCTCAGCGTCCCTGTTATTGATGACGATGTGGGGAGTGCCACGGTTGGTATCTAACATCGTCTTGTTGGCAATGTTGTCTGAGTGCACACTCCAACGATTATGGCCGCTCGTGAGTTGGAACGGATAATCACCGCCGCTCATTGGAGCGTCCTTGTGAGTTGGAAGGTGCTCATCCACTTCGATGAACCAGTCGTGGTCGATCATTAACTGGACACGCCGCGTTAGCGTGGGGAATGGTTCGCCTAGTTCGACGTGGCGCCGATAGGGCGCAAACGTCTCGTTCGGCTTGGGGTCAGTGGCCATCGACATCGAACGGGGATGAATCCCCATCGTCCGCCACCGCATGATCCCATCCTTCCGAATCTGCTCCAGGCTGGCGTTCTCAGGAAGAACGCCCGTGACGGCACTGTCCTTAAGCATCTCGTCGGCTATGAGTTCCTCGTCAACAAAAGCGCCGTCCTTGGTATATGAGCTGTGAGCTTTGGTCGGGTCCCGGAGAGTTCCGCGGGCATCGGTATAAGGCTCGATGCCCCGCGCAATTGCTCTCTCCTCCAGCTTCTCCGCCAGGCGACGGAAACCCTCCCACTCAGAAACTGCCTCCGCGGGTGGTTCAACCGCTTTGTCGCTAAACGTCAGGTTCATCGTATGGCTTGAACCGAAGTGGAACCCGATTTTTTCGTACTGTTGGGCGGCCGGGAGCACGAAATCTGAGTAGAGAGCCGTGGTGCTCATCCGGATGTCCACAGTCACGACCATGGTGAGTTTGGGCCAGACACTCTCCAAGAGACGCTTCGACCCGCCCCGGGTGCGCCTTAGTACATTGCCTCCACACTCAATTACGACCCGAGGAGTTTCCTCGGGTCCGGGATGGTTAAAGCCATCCCACCAGCCGGCCTCCATCGCCTCCTCAACATACTCATCGAACGTGCGCTTCATACTCGGGTCATGCCACTCGCTGGTATTCCAGGCTTCGCGGTGACCAGCGTGGTTGTACCACCAGAAGAACGAAGGCATCATC
>DASCML010000022.1:0-5573 GCA_036010925.1 Dehalococcoidia bacterium
CCGATTCGCCGATAGACAGTCAGGGTGGTTTCGCCGTTGGCTTTGGTGGCGGTCCCTGCAATGAAGAAGTCCGCGTTAGAGGCTCCGGAGATGATCTCTGCGGGCTGGTAGCGGGTCCCCTCGAAGACCAGGAATTCGGTTGGCGCACCCGGTCCTGCGTACCCGTCGTTTCGAGGCGGCAGTTCTCCCTGGTCTCCTTGCCCCCCGCTGCATGCGGCGGCCACAGCGGCGATGCCGACGGCCAGTATCGCGAATCGAGCCATCCTCATTCTCGTCTCACAATCTCCGGATCCGTCTGCATAGTAAGACGCAGCTCCACGAAGAAAGGTTCCACGGGGCGCGAGCCGCGCCCCGTGGAACCGCAAAGCAGGCAGCGCGGTGCAGGCACCCTCGGCCCCGTGCCCTTCTCCCCTTCCCCCATAGCACGAGACGCGTAGGTTACGGCTATGACTGAGCCCAACGGTTCGATCGAAGGCATACATAATTTCCGCGTGCTTGCTCCCTACCGCCTGGCCCATGGTGGGCGGATTCGGCCCGGTATGGTGTTTCGCTCAGGGGCACTCGAGAGAATGACCCGGGCTGACCAGGCTCATCTGTCGGAAACCCTGGGAATCAGAAATATCCTCGACCTCCGCCACCCGGATGAGCTGGCATTCGTTGCGACCGAGCACGATCTCCAGCCCCTCGTCGTGGGCCTCTCTGTTTTTCCGGAAGGGTCGGTGCAAGAAGACATGATCGGCGAGCTGAACATGCTTTACGGAACTGGTCCCACGCCGGGGCGCTACCTCCACTACCTTGAGGTGGGCGGCCCCCAATGGGCGAGGGCGTTCCAGCTGCTGGCCGAGGCGTCGTTCTACCCCGCGCTCGTTCATTGCACAGCCGGAAAGGATCGGACGGGAGTGTTGATCGGCCTTCTCATGGATCTGCTCGGAGCAAGCGATGCGGATATCGCGGATGAGTATGGTCTGAGCACCGCCAGCTACGAGGGCCTCCTAGCCTACCTCCACGCGATCGGACGGAAGCCCGAAGGAACCCCGGAAGAGCTAAAAGCCCGCTACGGTACGCCCCCGAGACAGATGGCAGGATTTATCGAGCTGTTACGGGAGCGCCACGGGAGCGCGGAAGAGTACCTGAAGGGGCGAGGAGTGTCCGATGGAGACCTTGCTTCGATCAGGATACTGCTCGTGGAACCGGGTGCCGGTAGCCAGCAAAGCTGATTCGGCCGAACCGTCGAGCCGGGCGAGTCCGTCAACCAGGGCTCCACTCAAGGTCTGTTTCCAGTGAAGGTGCGGTGTGGTCGAGAGTCCGGTGGTCCGCACGTCCTCGTCGATTGGCCAGAAACACGAGTCGGTGAGGATGGCCGGGCCATCCTGCTCGCAAACGCCCCTGAGGTAGACAGCCTCTGCTCGAATCTCTTCGACGGAGAGCTTGTGGTCGGCCAGGAGATAACGATCACGTTCGCAAATGAGCACAACTCGAGCCCCCCTTTCCACGTCAGCGAGCCCGGGCCTTCGCCTTTAAGAGCTGGTCCCAGCTATTCGGGGTGAACCGTGACGGTCCCGGCATTGCCATCGACGGTCACGAGCTGGCCCGTCTTGATGATCCGTGTCGCGTCGCGAACGCCTGAGACGCCGGGAATGCCGAACTCTCTAGCTACGGTCGCGGCGTGGCTCAGCATTCCGCCCACTTCAACTACCACGGCCCCGGCCGGAATGAACAGCGGAGTCCAGGGAGCGTCTGTGATCGGGGCGATGAGAATCTCCCCGGGTTCGATGTGAGAGTCATCCAGCCCGTTGGCATTGAGGATGACCCGGGCTCTGCCCGTTGCGACACCCGGACTCACTCCCAGCGCCGAAAATTCCCGGTTGCCTTCTTCGAAGTCGGTTCTGATTGGAACCAGTGCACACGGCCAATTGAACACATCCTCCGGAAGCGTGAACGTTTCGAGCTTGGCGAATTCAGCCTTGCGCTCCTCGACAGCGCGAAGCGTCGTCGCGGCCTCGAGGGTTCCCTCGCCGGCTTTTCGTACCTCGTCCAGCCGCAGGTACCAAACGTCATCCGGCTCGGCCAGGATAGACGCCTTCGCCAGCCTGCGCCCGAGCTCCATGAGAGGCCAGCGGTAGTTGCGGGAAATTCGTGTCCAGGTTGTTTTGACGCCCTCGCGGCGGCGGCTCAGCGTCTGGGTGATCGCCAGGTGTTCAGCGAATGTGGCGCGCGCGCCCTCCGGAATCTGAGAGAGGATGGATCTTTCGAGTTCCTCTCTCGCCGCCGCGGCGCGCAGCTCTCGTTTGTGCGGATTGTGGTCCTCGGGAGCCGCAAGGTCAGCCTTAATCGCACTAATAACGAACCCAGGCACTTCCTCCCAGGTCGCAGTGGCGGGGTCGGACTCGCGCTGGCCTCGCCAGCCAAACTCGCGCATGAAGCCTCTGTAGGCTTCCGAGAACTCGCGCCATTCCGAATTGGGCGGCGCTGCTAGGCGAATGAGTATGTGTTCCGGCGAGGAAGCTGCCACCTCCGACGCCAGCGTCTTTCGCGCGAGCACCAGGCGACTCATGTCCCAGATTTCCTTACCGGGGCGCGCGCTTTCGACGTCGAGTAACGCGCTGGTGAGCGTGGTGCTCCACTCAGGCGGATGGTCCGGGATGTGATTGGTGATCAGGCCTTCGAGCTGGGAGGAAAACTCACCCCCCCCCACGCTGACGTAGTAGTGCGTTTCGAAGACTTTGGCGAGGAGCAGGGTGTTGTTGTCGACGAGGTCAACCAGCTCCTGGCCAGAGAGGTTGTCGAGCCTTCGCTCCCTCGCCTCGACGTAGGACTCGCTCGCGAGCCGGTCCGCTTCCGCGTGGAGCTCGTCGGCGTGTAGCCATTTGTCCATGATGAAGGCGTGAGTGGCTTCGGCGCGGGAGCGGTCATCATGTGCCCCGCTGGTGATCTGGTTGCCACCTTCGAAGTATGAGGTGAGGAACGCGCTCCCCTCGCCGACCTGGTAGAGCTCGGTGACCGCGAGAACTGTCGAGATGTTGACGCTCCAACGCCCCCCTAAGAACCCCATCCAGTTCAGCCTTGGAGGTGGGCTGATGTCGATGAGGTCGCGGATGCCCATGTGGTTGGCCATCCCTTCCACCCATTGCCAGTCCCATGCTGTGCAGAGGTCGGCGTAAAGAGGCTTCGTCACGCCGGGAAGGACTTCGCTCACGTTGCCAATCGTGTGAAGCGGGTATTTGGCAATGGGTTCAGAGTCCCAACTGCATAGCTGGTCGACGTTGGCCATGGCTTATCTCCTGCAGCTGCGTCCTTTGCGCTCGGGCGGCTGGCACAGGCGTTTAATCTGGGTGAATCGTTACGGTCCCTTTGTTGCCGTCCACAGTCACGGTCTGCCCGGTCTTGATTATCTTGGTGGCATCTTTGACACCAGAAACGCCCGGGATTCCGAATTCCCTTGCGACCGTTGCCGCGTGACTCAGCAATCCCCCGACTTCGACTACCACAGCGCCGGCCGGAATGAACAGCGGCGTCCATGGCGCGTCTGTGACCGGAGCGATCAGGATTTCCCCCGGCTCGATGTGCGAATCATCCACGCCGGTGGCACTGAGGATGACCCGGGCCTTCCCGGTTGCAACGCCCGGGCTAACGCCCAGCGCTGTGAACTCGCTCTGGTTGGACTCGACCTCTGTGGCGATCGGCACAAGTTCTGCCGGCCAGGTGAACACGTCGTCCGGCAGGGTGAAGTTCCAGAGGCGCTCGTACTCTTCCTTCCGTGACTTAATGGCAGCCTTTGCTTCGTCAGCGGCGAGAGCGCCTTCTCCTGCGGCGCGCAGTTCCGTGAGGCGCAGGAACCAGACGTCGTCTGCTTCTTCGAGTACCCCGGCCCCGGTGAGCCGCCGCGCGAGCTCCATGACTGGCCAGCGGTGGTTGTTACAGGCACGCGCCCAGACCGCCTTCATGGCCTCTCGCTCGCGGGTAAGAGACTGGGTTGCGCGGAGGTGTGTCTCGAAGTCATCTCGTGTTTCTGCCGAAATCTTCTCGAGGACCTCCCTTTCAACTACCTCGCGAGCCGCCGCGGCTGCCGCCTCCCGGTCCCTGGGGTCGCGGTCATCGGGGGAAGCAAGGTCGGCTTGGATAGCAGTGATCACGAAAGTCGGTGCTTCCTCCCAGCCGAGCGTCGATGGATCTGATTCGCGTTGACCGCGCCAGCCGAACTCCTCCATGAATTCACTGTAGGCTTCCGCGAAGGCTTTCCAATCTTCGTTCGGTGGGGCGGCCAGCCTGGCGAGAATGTGATCGACAGATGAGAGACTGACCTCCATGGCGAGCGATTCTCTCGCTTTGGCTACCCGGCTGAGGTCCCAAATCGCCTCGCCGGGACGGGAACTTTCGACGTTGAGGAGAGCACTGGTGAGCGTGGTGCCCCATTCGGGCGGATGCCCCGGCAGGTGCTCGTCGAGCATTGCCTCGAGCCGTGCCGCAAAGTCTCCTCCCCCCACTGTGACGTAGAACGCGCCCTCGAAGAGGCTGCCCATCAGAACGGTGTTGTCATCGACAAGATCGACGAGAGCCTTATCGCTGAGAACGGCGAGGTTCTTATCGCGCATCGCTTTGTAGGACTCTCGCGACCTTGGGTCTTCGCGAGCGACGATTTCCTTGGGATGAAGCCATTTCCCCATGATGACGGCGTTCGCCGCAGCGGCTCGTTCTGCATCTGCTTGGACACCGCTCTTGATGTCGTCGCCCTCGAAGAATGATTCAAGCAAAGCGCTGCCTTCGCCCGTCTGATATAGCGCGGTCAGCGCCATGGCGAACGAGACATTGACAGTCCAACGGCCGCCGAGGAAGCCGAGCTGATTGAACTGGGGGGGTGGCTCGATCTCGATCTGGTCGCGGACTCCCATCTCCTCCGCAACGCCCACACACCAGTGGTAGTCCCACCAGGCGGCAAGGTCCGCGTAGAGCGGTCGGGTGATGCCCGGAAGAACCTCCGTCGTGTTTCCGATGGTGTACATCGGGTACGTCTCGACAGGATCGTTGTCCCAGCTACAAAGTTTTTCCGCCATTGTAATCCCCCAAGATTCGAGATAGCTGCACGACCGCTAGGCTCCCGTGGCCTTCGACTTCGCTCCCGTTGGCTTGCGAACGCTGGACCTAGTAGGCGGCTGTTCCCCCGTCCACAGACAGTAGCGAGCCAGTGATGCCAGAGGCTACGTCCGATGCGAGAAGCACCGCCATCGCCGCGACTTCCTCGACGCTGTTCTGCCGCTTGATAGCCGATTCTTCGGTGAACTGGGCGACCATCTCATCGAATGTCTTGCCCATGGCAGCTGCCGCCGCTTCGCCGCTCTCCTGGACGATGTCAGTGATGATCAGCCCCGGACAGATCGCATTGCAGGTGATGCCCAGAGTGCCGACTTCCTTGGCTACCGACTTCGTGAGGCCGTTTATTGCGTGCTTGACGGTCACATAGGGCGCGATTCCCGGTTTTCCGTGCTTCCCCTCGACCGAAGAGATATTGATAATCCGGCCGGATTCGCGAGGGATCATGTGCTGCAGCGCTCTGCGGGTTCCCCAGAACGTCGAGT
>DASCML010000023.1:0-19184 GCA_036010925.1 Dehalococcoidia bacterium
GTAGGCGTTGAGGTGGGAGGTGGAGGAGTGGGAGTGCTCGTCGGAGGGGTGGTAGGCGTTGAGGTGGGAGGTGGAGGAGTGGGAGTGCTCGTCGGAGGGGTGGTAGGCGTTGAGGTGGGAGGTGGAGGAGTGGGAGTGCTCGTCGGAGGGGTGGTAGGCGTTGAGGTGGGCGCCTGGGTGACTGTGAACCCAACCACTAGCGTGGGATCGTCGGTGTCACCAAGCGGAAACGCGGAGATTAAGTGGGTCCCGGGCGAGGCACTGGTCGGAACATTGAAGATAAAGATCCCAAAGTTGCCATCACGGCTGTTCATCAGGGTAACGGAGCCAAGGGTCACCTCAGACTCGTCGGGGAAGTGCCAGGTGAGGGAGATCGCATCAGTGCACGTGCAGTATCCGTAGAACAACGCCGTCGCCGGGGACCCGGGGAGACCCTCCAATGGACTGACCGAGAAAGAAAGCGCCGACTGCGCACTGGTCTGCTGGCTGGATACGGCGCTCATAACAACAACAAGCAAACCCGCAAAGACAAACGCGAGTGAGAGGATGAGCACCCGGAGGCGAGCGACGTTCTTCAAGGCGCCTATCTTGGCACCTTTAACTTCCGTTTGTCCTACAGCCAACTCCCGCAGCCTTAGGATTCGTAGAATACGTTTGCCGATCCGGAGGTTAAAAGAAGATGACCGACTACGAGAACCTGATCGTCGAGACCGAAGACGCCGGTGTAGCGACCATCACCCTGAATCGACCCGAGAAGCTCAATGCGATCAGCGAGGGGCTGCGGTCGGACCTGGAGGCTGCCCTCCGAGAGCTCAGCCCTGGAGACGCCGTCCGAGTGATTCGCCTCAAGGCAGCTGGGCGGGCGTTCTGCGCTGGTTACGACCTCACACCGGGCACGCGCCGACGAGCGACCGCCCAGGCAGGGCGCGGGACGCGCGCATGGGAGCTCGGGGAGTCTCGGGTTGCACTAGACCGCGAGGGCCTGCGCACGTCGGTGGAACGCTGGCTCTGGATGTGGTCCTACCGAAAACCAATCGTCGCCCAAGTTCAGGGCTACTGCCTGGCAGGTGGGGGAGAGATGGTTGGGTCCTGCGACATCATCTTCGCCGCCGAAGACGCGATGTTCGGACACCCTGCGGCAAGAGCTCTGGGGATTCCGCCGACGCTGGGTCTATGGCCGGCGAAGATCGGGATGCTCAAGACCAAGGAACTCCTGTTTACCGGCGACACCGTCGATGGCAAGGAGGCCGAGCGGATTGGGATGGTGAACAGGGCCGTTCCTCCGGGAGAGCTAGACACGGCCACCCTGGCCTTCTGCCGAAGAATCGCCCAGATGCCCATGGACGCCCTTAGCGTTCACAAGCACGTCACGAATCGCTGGTTCGAAATTGCAGGCCTGCGGACGGCCGCCGCCGAGGGTGCTGAATTCGACGCCATCTACCACGAAACCCCGGCGTTTGGAGCGTTCGGCAGAATGGCCGGTGAGGAAGGTTTGAAGGCGGCCCTGGCCTGGCGGGACAGTCCGTTCGGAGACGGTCGAGGAGCGAAGTAGAGGCGAGGTTCGCCTAAGGAGTCGGCCTGTAGACTCGCGCCCATGCGAATGAAACTCGTGATCGTCGGACCGATTGGGCTCCTAGCCGGTGCCTGCGGTGGGCCCGGTATCGACGATTCGGACCAACGCCCCGGGGCCTTCACCGAGATCGACTCAGGAAGCGGGCACACCTGCGGTCTTAGAGATGACGGCGGGATCACGTGCTGGGGCTGGAACGAAGACGGCCGCTCGGAGGCCTCGGAGGGGCACTTCATCCAGGTGAGCGCCGGGGCCAGTCACACCTGCGGCGTCAAGGACAACGGCGACGTTGCCTGCTGGGGCTCGAACGACGAGGGAGAGTCGAACGCGCCGAGCGGGAAGTTCAGCTCGGTTTCGGCGGGGAGCAACCACAGCTGTGCGCTCGCCGAGGACGGGACTGTGGAGTGCTGGGGAAGCAACATCCACGGCCAGATCGACCCCCCCGGCGGCACGTTCACGGCGATCAGCGCGGGCGCCGTTCACAACTGTGGCTTGCGTGAGGACGGCAGCGCGACCTGCTGGGGTAACGACAGTTCGGGGCAGGCCGACCCATCGGACGGTCCGTTCACCCTGATCAGTTCAGGCCTCCAACACACCTGTGCGCTTCGGGAGAGCGGCCTGGCCGCCTGCTGGGGTCCGCGACTCCCAGGTATCAGCTACCCACCGGATGGGACCTTCTCGAGCATCAGGACCGGGGACCGCCACGCTTGCGGTCTCCGCGAGGACTCCCAGGTGGAGTGTTGGGGAAGCAACCAGGAGGGTCAGGCGAATCCGCCCAGCGGAGAGTTCCACACTGTCAGTGCGGGAGGAGGACACACCTGCGGCCTGACGGCCCGCGAAACCATCGCCTGCTGGGGCCATGACGACCGCGGCCAGTCAACACCACCAATCGAGGAGGCCGAGACCGGCGAGGGGTAGACGCCGCAACCCTCGCCGTCGTCAGTCTATCCCGGACCTCTCTGACCGATCGACGCCCTGATTCGACGGGGTGTTAACGTCCGCTGCCGAGGGTCGCCCCCCTCGGATCCGCCTGACCCCGTTCGTTTCCGCCCCAGCATTCGACCGTACTGTCTTCCCGCAGTCCGCAGGTGTGATCGCGGCCAGTGCTGATCGACAAGAAGGTCCCATTCGGTGCATCCGCAGGTCCAAGGAGAATTGCGCCCCAGCATTCAACGGTTCCATCGGTCCTGATACCACATGCGTAGGATCTGCCCGAACTGACCGAGACAAAGGCTCCACCCGGGGGTTCGGACTGTCCGTCCAGGTTGCTTCCCCAGCACTCCACAGTTCCATCTATCCTCAGAGCGCAAGTGTTGGAGAAGCCCGCGCTCACAGAGCTGAAATCTCCGTCGGGAGGGTCGGCCTGCAGGTCGTCGTTCACTCCCCAACATTCGATGGAGCCATCGGTCCGAAGTCCGCATGTGTGCACGTGGCCCGAACTGACCGAGGCGAAGGTCCCCTCCGGTGGACTGACACGGCCTTCCAACGTCAGACCCCAGCACTCTGCTGTGCCGTCGGCCCCCAGGCTGCAGGTGAACTCTCCGCCTGCACTAACCGAGGTAAACGTGCCCTCCGGCGAATTCGACTGGCGAGAATTGTCGGAGCCCCAACATTCGATAGTGCCGTCGGTCCTCACGCCACACGTATGGGCTCCGCCCGCACTGACGGAGCTGAAGTTTCCTTCGGGCGGGTTCGATTGTCCCGAAAATTTCGCTCCCCAACAGGCGACGGTGCCGTCCACACTCAATCCGCAGCTGTGGGTGTGGCCAGAACTGACGGCGGTGAGCTCCAAGACCTTCAGCTCATCACCATCATCGACATGAGTGAAGACCCAAAAGGAGACCAGCGCGATCGCAGCGATCAGAACCACCGAAATCAAGCCCCACGGCAGACTGTTCAGTGTTTCAGCGGTCGGGGGCCGGAAGCTGGCAATCGGGATTATCAAAACAAAAGCGATCGCCAGGACCAGTGCGATAAGCAATAGCATCTTTCGGAGTTTACCGACGCAATAGCAATCGAACAGCCGCGCTGCTGCTCTCAGCTTGCCCGGCCTCCCCATCGCCTTCGAATCCAATCGCGACGGCAACTTAGAGATCTACGTGATGAACGCCGACGGCTCCAACCAGACCCGTCTCACGAATAACAGCTACCACGACGTCCGCCCTTCATGGTCACCGGACGGCAGCCGCATCGCCTTCTCCTCTGATCGTGACGGCACCGTGGCCTGGATTGCTTTGGCGGTTGTTATTGCTGCGTGGCTCGTATTTGCCATCGGTGCCGTCTGGCAGATTGTCGAAATGCGCCGGGCCGGTGGCTATACCGGAATATCGCCAGACTTCAGGGATCCGGGCGATTCACCATGAGGTGAGTCACCTACCCTTCGAAAAGGAGCCCCGGCGCGGTAGTGAGCCGTCCGGCAATCGCAGCCTAAATCAGTTGCGCGCCACAGTTTCACCACAGTTTTGGGAAGCGCCAACCAGGCCGAAGGACCACCCGGCTCACGCCACCACGAAACGCCCTGGTCGAACCTGGTAAGCCTGGCGGGGGTGCATGGGAGTCGAACCCACCCCCCGCCGCGCTGGCGACGGGGCAACCGTTTTGAAGACGGCGAGGACCACCGGGCCCCATCCACCCCCACTAGAAGCCTACCGTTGACCTGCACCAATGCAAGAACGCCAGCTCCGCTGGCCCTCCGCTGACAGTCTTGTCGCGAAAGTACGGTCCTTGCTTCGACTCCGTCGTTTCACCCCTTCACAGGGTAGGGGTTCCGATTTACCCCTTTGTTACTGATGGAGCGAGGGGCCGGCAATTCCTCCTCAGCGCGTGTCTGGTATCGTGAGCCTCCCAAGCAGGAAGAGCGGTCCAGAGCAAGGAGACCTGCCATGAAATATGCATTCGACCCCGAGGTTGAGTCTTTCCGTGAAGAGGTGCGTGCCTTTATCAAGGAGGCACTCCCAGACCTCGATCCCGACAGGCCCGGCGAGGCCAACTCCGGCCATACCAACGAGGAAATCAAGGCCTACACGATGGGCTTCCAGAAGAAGCTTGCAGAAAAGGGCTGGCTGGCGATGGCCTGGCCCAAGGAATACGGGGGCGGTGGCGCGAGCCACATGCGTCAACTCGTCTACAACGAGGAGATGTCCTACCACGGCACGCCGATCGTGAACATGGGCATCGCCTGGGTGGGTCCGAGCCTGATGCTCTACGGAACGGATGAACAGAAACAGAAGTTCATTCCCAAGATCGCTGGCGCCGATGATTGGTGGTGCACGCTCTACAGCGAGCCAGGGGCCGGATCTGACCTGGCCGCGCTGCAGGCCCGTGCCGTCCGTGACGGCGACGAGTATGTGATCAACGGTCAGAAGATCTGGACAAGCGGCGGACATCACGCGGACTGGGGCTGGCTCGCTGCCCGAACCGACCCGGACGCCCCTAAGCACAAAGGGATCACGATGTTCCTGATCGACATGCAATCTCCCGGAGTGACAGTGCAACCACTGATCAATATGGCCCGGCAGCACAGCTTCAACGAGGTGTTCTTCGAGGACGTCCGGATCCCTGCTAATCAGGTCGTCGGCGAGGTCAACCGTGGCTGGTACCACATGGCGGTCGCGCTAGACTTCGAGCGCAGTGGGATCGGATCATTCTCAGGGGGACGGCGGTCGGTCGAGCGACTTATCAAGATCGCAAGGCAGCACCGTGAACTGATCGACAGCCGCCCGGAGATCCGCATTGAGCTGGCGGACCGAATGATAGATGTAAACGTCGGGACCAATCTTGCGTACCGGGTGGCGACGATGCAGGCCAAGGGTCTCGTGCCCAACCATGAGGCCAGCTGCTCAAAGGTGTTCGGAAGTGAGATGAGTCAAAGAATCTCCCTTGCGGGAATTCACCTCCTCGGCATGTCGGGCCAGCTCCAGGATGGCTCTCCCAGGGAGATCGTCGACCTGGCGACCGGCTACCTGTCGGGAGTGAGCGCAACCATTGCCGCGGGCACCAGCGAAATCCAGCGGGGGATAATCGCCACTCGCGGTCTCGGCCTCCCACGCGGGTAGGTCTACCTAGCGGAGCTCCTTCGCCCCATGGGGCGTCGCGATCCTGGCCAGAAGGCTCGCATGAGGGCCCTCCTCGACCCTGAGCTCAACTTCGACGGCTTCAAGTAGAGCCCGGACCCGCGGAGGGTCAGGGTGCTCGGCCGTGAACGAGACCAACCGGCAGCCCTGCGCAGCGCTTTCGCTCGGATGGTCCGTCTGGCCCCAGTCGATCAGAAACGGAACAATTCCGTCTCCCTCAAGCCCGTCGGGGCTCGTCAGCTTCCAGTGCAAAGTGTTGCCGGTTGAAGTCTGGCGGGACATGGAGAAAGCGGCCCCAGGATCGTGGCCACGCGCCTTGCACCGCCTCACCCGTCCTTCGATTCCGGGAGCACTCGCCGCCCAGGTCACGAGCCGGGGAACTGCGATCCCGTCTACGCCGAAACCCCGGGGGTGCTTCGGTTCGGGCTGCGCCGGGTCCGGACCGATCAATTCGAGATACGCTCCGTCCCCGAGGTCCAACAGCGCATTATGCGTACCGCGCCCCGGGTGCTGACCGCCCGGGCTCGGGGGCACGCCCCAGTCCTGCTCGAGAGCCTTGACTGACATCTCCAGGTCCGGCGTGGCGTAAACAAGATGGTCAATCATGTTTTCTCCGAGAAAGCTGCTTCCGCGCGCCTTTGAAGTAGGATGCGGGTGGCATGAAGGAGTGTGATGGGAGACCTCGAAGACCGTGTAAGGATTCTTCTCAAGCATGCCGGAGTTGAAGCCAGTTCGGAAGACATTTCACTGATCGCCCAGTTCATCCAGAGGGGACCGCAGCCATCCCGCCCTCGGCGTGAAACGGAGCCCGCGCTCACGCCAGGCGTGCCCAGCTGGAAGCCCGAATGACAACGCTCACCGAGTTGTCGATCCGCGAGGCAGGACAGTTCCTCCGGCAAGGCGAAACGAAAGCCCGCGACCTTACCGAGGCCTGCCTCGAGCGCATCCAGGAAGTCGACGGAAGGACGAACGCCTTCATCACCATCATGGCGGATTCAGCATTGCTGGAGGCGCAGCAGGCAGATGCCGAACTGGCTTCGGGCACCGACAGGGGGCCTCTACACGGCATCCCGGTCGGGCTGAAGGACCTCTGCGCCACGAAAGGTGTCCGCACCACGGCGGGCTCAAGAATCCTCGGGGACTGGGTGCCGGACCACGACGCAACGGTGGTGACCAGGCTGCGGGAAGCAGGCGCAGTAGCCGTTGGCAAGCTGAACATGCACGAGTTCGCATACGGGACTGACAGTGCCAATCCGTGGTACGGCCCCGTGCACAATCCGTGGGACCTGGACCGTCACCCGGGAGGCTCGAGCGGAGGATCCGGGGCAGCGGTCGCCGCCGGCGAGTGCTTCGCGGCGACCGGGACAGACACCGGCGGGTCAATCCGAATTCCCGCAGCTCTCTGCGGAATAGTTGGCCTGATGCCGACATATGGCCTGGTATCACGGGCCGGCGTGGTTCCGTTATCGTGGTCGCTCGATCACGTCGGGCCGCTGGCCAGGACCGTCGAGGATTCAGCTCTCTTCTTGAACGCAGTCGCTGGTCATGACCCGGCGGACCCCGGCTCTATTGAAAGCAAAGGATTCGACGCCACCGGCTCCCTCGGGCGGTCCGTCAAGGGCATCCGTGTTGGTGTAGCGAGGAGCCAGTTCGAGAATTGCGAGCCGGGGATAGCGAAAGCCGTAGAACGGGGAATCGACGCTCTAAAGGCCCTCGGAGCCATCGTCACAGACATCCAAATCCCAATGCTCGACGATGGATTTCGTTCGATTGTGCTCTCGGTGGAAGCGGCCGCCTACCATGCCGCCTGGCTGAGAGAACAGCCAGGCGACTACGGCCAGGACGTTCGCACCATCATGACCTGGGGGTTTACAGTCCCGGCCGTAGAGTACGTCAACGCACTGCGGATGCGTCGTGAGTTCACAGAGGAAGTCGCCGAAACCATGAACAAGTGCGACGCGGTGGCTATGCCGACTTGCGAGCGTGTCGCAACCCGAATTTCGGATGTCCGGCCCGGAAGCTACCGTTACAGCGCTCTGACTGCGCCCTGGAACCACACAGGCCAGCCTGTAATTTCCGTCCCCTGTGGATTCGCCGAAGGGAAGATGCCGGTCGGAATTTCACTCGCCGGCCGGCCGCTCGAAGAGGCCCTGCTCTGCCAGGTCGCTTACGCCCTCGAAACCGAACTCCGGGTCGAACCGGCCCGGCCACCTATCTGATTCATGGCAGCTACGCGAGCCATAGGCAACCCTTTCCGGGTGCTCCGTCCACTTGCACTACTCACCGTCGTGTTTCTGATCTTCGCGGCCTGTTCCGGCGGAGAGGATGCTCCCGTCGTGGTCCAATTCGTCTTGCCCACGGCCACAGTCGACACGCCGCCCGGAGAGCCATCGCCGACTCCGGTGCCGGTGGACGTGATTCTCAGTGCAGAGTCGGTCAACCAGGGAGGCGCAATTCTTGTATCGGTTACCGGGCCGGTGGAGTCCGGCTCTCTCACCTTCCTTGGCCGAAACTTCCCCCTCACGCAGGGCGACCGGAGCATCTACGCGTTCATCCCGGTCGATGTTGACGATTCACTCGGTGTGCACAGGCTTCACGTAGAGCTTGCGCTCCCCAACGGCAGCACCGGCAACTGGGAAACCACGATCGAAGTGCTCGCGACCGAGTGGGCGGTGGACGAGGTCACCTTCGACGCCGAGCAGCAGGAGCTTCTGACACCTGAGATTGTGGCCGAGGAAAACGCGCTACTGAGCACGGCCTACGCGACCTTCACCCCCGAGAAGCTCTGGAACGGGCTCTTCCAGTTTCCGGTGCTGGGCGGACTCACGGCCCCCTTTGGAGAGCAACGGGCGGTTAACGGTGCTCCGCCGTCCGGCCATCACACAGGGTCGGACTTTGGTACAGCCGAGGGCGCAGAGGTCATCACGACCAGTTCGGGGCGGGTAGTAATGGTTGAGACGCTCGAAATCCGGGGGAACATGGTGATCGTCGACCACGGAGGGGGACTGCTCTCCGGCTACGCCCACCTCTCCGAAGTTGTGGTCGTGGCAGGACAGATGATTGAAGCCGGCGAAGTAATCGGCAAGGTCGGCAGTACAGGCCTCTCGACCGGAGCGCACCTTCACTGGGAAATGTCAGTCGGCGGCGTCCGTGTGGATCCATCGCGTTTCGTGGATGGCACGAACGGGTTCTAACCGAATAAGGGGGGACAGTCTTTGGAAAGTCGGACACTCGCGACCTACTTGAAACAGAAGGCCCAGTCGTTGCAGGAGGCGGCCACACGCCGGTCCAGTGGCGAGGATTGGCGGGACTCCATCGAAGCAACCTGCGTGGCCAACGACGCGACTGGCGTCCGCAAGCTTAGAATCGGTAACTGGGAAGCCATCAGCGACTCCGGGCGAGACTTTGGCGGGTGGAACCTGGGCCCCTCGTCGCCCGAACTACTGTGCGGTGTGATCAGCACCTGCCTCACACACACTTATCTGATCGCAGCTGCCACGACCAACGTCCCGCTTGAGCGGGTCGAGGTGAAAGTGACGGCAAATAACAATGACGCCCGTTTCCTGGGCATTGAAACAAGCGACCCCACCAAGCCTTTCGACATGACCGCGCATGTCCGGGTGGAGGCCGGCGAGGCAACCGAGGCGCAGATCGAATCCCTCCACGGCTATGTGGAAGAGCGATGCCCGCTCACCCAGTTGATTCGAGAGCCGGGAGAGATCCACTTTGTCCGGGAAGATGGAGACCGCGGCGAGCCGTCTTCCTAGTCGAGCTGTTGGGGGATCACCTGGCCTTGCGAAGGGTCCCCAACGCCTGCCGGAAGGTAAACACGGAACGTCGCACCTTCGCCCAGGACCGACTCCGCATCGATAACGCCACCGTAGCTGCGAACGAGTCCCTGAGCGGCCGCCAGGCCGAGGCCGCTGCCCGCCTCCTTCGTGGTGAAGAATGGTTCAAATACCCGGGCCAGCGTCGAGGAGTCCATTCCGGCACCGGTGTCGGCAACCGCTATGACTGCGTAGTCACCAGGTTCGAGCCCATGGTGCGTGAGAACGGAACCGGTCTGCACCGGCTTGGCCTCGACCGTGAGTTCGATGCGGCCCGCCTCGAGAAGAGCATCGCGGGCGTTTAAAACCAGATTCACCAGCACCTGCTGTAGTGCCGAGGCGTTTACACACACCATCATCCCCCGTGATTCCGGTTGAACCACAAGTTCGACCGACGGTGGCAGCAACCCTTTGACGAGAATGGTCGCATCAGTCACGAGCGACTCCACCAGGACATCGCAGACATCGCCCGCAGGTTTTGCGTAGTCCATCAGTCTCTTTATCAACTCGGCTGCCTGGTCGCACGCCCGGACCGTTTCGTCCAGCACGTGTTCAGCCTCGCCGGGCTGGGCAACCGCCGACCGCATCACATGCAGGTTTCC
The DNA here is from genome assembly GCA_036010925.1 of Dehalococcoidia bacterium. Taxonomy (GTDB): domain Bacteria; phylum Chloroflexota; class Dehalococcoidia; order Tepidiformales; family Tepidiformaceae; genus DASCML01. Next base: position 10,073 of record DASCML010000023.1, read on the forward strand.
CAGCACTACCGACAGGAGATTATTGAAGTCGTGGGCCAGCCCGCTGGCGATCACCCCGACTGTTTCCATCCGCTGCGCCTCGGACACGCCACCCACCAGAGCGCGAACGTCGGTCACATCGATCGCCATAAGACCCGCCCCGTTATCGACCGGGAAGAACACGCCATCAATTACGCGGTCTACTCCGCCGGGTCCAGAGACGGTGAAATCGAGCCGCGTGGGGTTCCCGGCAACCGCGTCGAAGAGCGCCGCGGCCGGACTGGAGACGAGCGGCCCATCGCCCGCTGGCATCGGCGGCCAGACCACGGGTGCTCCCAGCAGTCGCTCGATGCCGGGATTGGCGTAGGTGACGTGCCCATGAGCGTCGAACAATGCCAGCGCGGCCGACGAGGCTTGCGCCGCCTGCTCGAGGCTGGTCGAGCTCATTCGCCCATCGGATGGACGGGATCCTCGCGCTGGCCAAATCGAGCGGCGCGACTCGGCCCGAGTACGAGTGGCGAAGATGAGCCCCATCGCTAGTAGGAGCATCGCAAATACCGCAGCGAGTTCGTAATTCACCGCTTCTCCGGCAAGGTCCGCTGCCCCCACGGCCGCAAAGACCCCGGTCGCTGCCACAACTGTCAACAGCACCACGAATGCAGCGCCGAACGCCAAGGACACAAAAGCAATCACCAGTCCGCTCGTCAACAGCACAGGACTGACGCCGCCGCCTTCACCCGCGTCGGCGGCGCCAATGAGGATGATCCCCGCGATTACGACCAAGGAAGAAACTGCCCAGGCACCAGCGAGCCTGCCCCGGTCTCTGCGAGACCAGGCCACAAGCACAGCCGCGGCGATTCCAATGATTGGAACCGCAACGATGGCGATAACACCCAGCGGTTCATCAGTGCGAAGCTGGCCGGCGCCGGCGAACAGGAAGAAAGCACCACCGATCAGGACGGACGGAGCGAACCAGCCCGGCCCAAACGACGGCAGGTAGCCGTCCGGCAGCGGTCGCGCGATATGGCGAATCGGGTCGGAAAACGACTTCATGCGACCACTCCCAACGTAGCACGCCAGTGCTCAGCAAGCATCGGCCGCCTTGGGAACCTTCCAGGGAATTGGCGACAGTTGGAATGCCTCGAGTTCACCGGGGCGGAGTTCGTGCCACCCGGGCGCGGTGAGTCTTCGAGTAAACAAGGTCGCCACGGGGATCAAGAACCTGATTCGCCGGCGGGAAATATACGGACCAGCACTCCGATCCTGGGAACCGGAGGAACCAGGAACGGACCAACATTCACCAGGTCGATCGCATCAAACCCACACTCGGTCAGCAACGCCGCGAGCCGCCCCCATCCCCGGAGATCGACCTCCGGGCAACCCGCCGAAAAGAGAGCCCGGTGTAGGCGGTCGAGGCCCTTCCAACGAACCGGGGCCAGCTCGAGGAGCAGTGCATGGCCTCCCGGCGCCAGCACTCGCGACAGCTCCTGCGCCAGGCCATGGACCATATCGTCATCGAACCGGCGAACGAGATAGAAGCAGGTAAAAGCATCACATGAGTGGTCGGCGAGCGGAAGATTTTCGGGCCAGGCCACCGCATCGACCGGCCCGATCCCGGGGACCAGGTCGAGGCATACCGGCGGTCTCTCAAGGCTGGCTCTCGAGCCCACCAGGTGGGCCAATGAAGACGTGCCGCAGCCCAAGTCTACGTAGTGCTTGCCCGGCCGAAGCTCAAGCAGTTCGATGATCCGGTCGACTCGTGGCGTGATCGCCGCGCTGAGCGCCTGTCCTCCGATGACGCGGGCTGCATGACCCGTAGGGCCGGAGATCCAGTCCCGGCGCGCGGCGATCACGCCCCTTCGACGGCGCATCATATCGGCAAACTTTCGGCTATGAGCATGCACACGATTATCGTCCGCGGTCGACGAACAGTCAGTCCTGGTAGAGAAGCCTCATTCGCTTTCCGGTGGCCACCGCCTTCGCCGCTATCGACGCCAGAGCGCCCATCTCCGATTCCAGGGCGTCGGCGCCCGCACTCTCGACAAGCCCTCGTGCTATCGGGTCGGTACGGATCGCATCGAACCGGGCATCGTAAAACATCGTCAGCGGTCTGAGCCGGACCTTGTGCTCAACTTCCAGGCGGTCGCCCAAAGCAATGAAAGGGTGGACGGCCCCGAATCCGCGAACGACGTGAAGGCGACCAGTCCACCACCACTGCCCTGGAGCAGTTCCTGGCGCTCGCCCTCAAGTTCAACACCGAGATCCATGGAGCAATCTAGCGGATATGAAATTCGACGCGAGCCTGGGCGCAATGGGATCTGAACAAACCGGGTTCCTCGGGCCGCTACCGACCAACAGCAACGTCGATCGATTCATGCAGTGCGCCGACCAGCAGATCGATGTCGGCACCCTCGATTATGAAGGGAGGACCGAGGAGGACCGTATCGTGAGCCGGGGCAGTACCACCCGGATAGACCCAGATTCCCCGTTCGAGGCCGGCGGCGGTAACTGCCGCGCCGACGCGCTCCTGGGCCGGGAATTTTTCAAGACTGTCACGGTCGTGCACCAGCTCCAGTCCGAGCAGCAGCCCAAGCCCCCGCACCTGGGCTACATTCGGGTGATCGCCGAACTCCTCCTCAAGCCTGGCCTTGAGAAGATCACCCATTCTGGCGACGCGATCGACAAGGCTCTCGCGCTCCATGATCTCGAGCACTTTATCGGCCACCGCACAAGCTGCCGGTTGGGCGTCGTACGTGTAGAACATCAAGTCTTCGCCAGCGCGGGCCAGCGGTTCTACGATCGCCTCAGACGTGAACACGCCCCCCATGGCCGCATAGCCGCCAGCAAGGCCCTTGCCACCGACCAGGATGTCCGGAACGACGTCCCAGTGCTCAACCGCGAAGCGCTTTCCGGTGCGGCCGAAACCGGCCATCACCTCGTCGGCAATGACGAGAATTCCATGGCGGCGGCAAATCTCGACCACGCCGGGCCACCAACCAGGGGGCGGAACATTCGCCCCGCCGGCTGAACCGGCGACGGGCTCGCAGATAAAGGCCGCTACGCTCTCGGGACCCGCTTCGGCAATCACTCTTTCAAGACTCTCGAGAGCGCTGTCCCGCGGGTCCACCGACCCGTGCCCGAGCGCTCCCTTAAGTGAGTAGGGTGCGGGAGTCTTTGGCATCGATACCAGCAGGGGTTCTAGGCCTCGTCGGCGAGCCGGATGACCGCTCACCGACAGGCCGGCGAGAGTGGTGCCGTGATACGAAAGATCCGTGCCGATCACCTTCCATCGCTCCGGGCGGCCAGAGTAGAAGTGGTGGAGACGCGCGAGTCGAAGGGCGACGTCGACGGATTCGGAACCGCCGCTAACGAAGAGGCACTGCGTTAGGCCCCTGGGCAGCCACGATGATCTCAACCGCTCAACAAGTTGCACACGCTCTTCAGACATGAAGGTGGGGACGATGTACGTCACCTTTCTGATTGCGCGAGCCGCAACTTCAGCCACCTCCGCGCGCCCGTGACCGATGTTGGTTACGAGTGCGCCGCCCCCGGCGTCGAGTATCCTTCTCCCCTCCGGAGTGACTAGATACGCGCCATCTGCGCCTGACACGCGAAAAGGCGACGTACCGGGGATGAAGGCGGCGTCCTGGGCGGTCTCGGCGTCCATGGCGCGACTATATCGTCGCTGTCGGCGGTGGCAACCAGCCCAGACGGGCGATGCAAGGAAGCAATGCTGTACCTCATTAGGCATGGATTGGCCGCCTCTGGGCTGGACGAACTCGACCCCGAGCTAAGTGAACTAGGCCATCGCCAGGCGCAGGTGACGGCAGAATCGGTTACGGACCTCAAAGGAGCCAGGCTGGTTGTCTCACCACTCCGGCGGACACGCGAAACGGCGGCGCCGATCGCAGCCCTGTTTGAGATCGAGCCGGAGGTTCGCAGCGAGGTCTCCGAGGTATTCGCATCTTCCATGACGCCGGATGAACGGAAGGGGATGCTCGGCCCGTTCATGGCGGGGCGGTGGAGTGAACAGACTGACGAACTCAAAGTATGGCGGGGGAGGCTCCTCGTTACGCTGGATGGGCTGGCCGGGGCTACGGATACCAAAGGTGGGGACGCCGTTATCGTCTCTCACTACATCGCCATAGCGGCCGCGATCGGTAGCACAACCGGTGACGACCGAGTCGTACCGAGCCCCATCGCAAACTGTTCCATCACCCGTCTCTCGAGGTTGGACGGCAGGCTGACGCTCTTCGAGGCGGCATCGGTTGCACATCTCAACGAAGGACTCGTAACAGGCACCGGCCAGGCACTCCCGGGCACCAGTTCACAGGGCTCAGGCTGACCGGCTCAGGACCCTCAAGGCGTGCCCTAGCCAATGGTCCGGGCTAGCTGATTCTTGACCCCTTGTGAGCTAACCTCGGCCTATGGAAGAGCGGCTGTGCTATTACTGCGACGAACCTGCAACCCACCACTGCCCAACCTGCAGCCGCCTGTACTGCGATGAGCACGGGGCTGAGAGCTGTCTTCGCTGCGAAGCTCCCGAGGCTGCGATGCCGAACGTCTGGGCGTACCGCGGGTCTCTGCTCGCTTTGGTGGCGGGCGTCACAGTAGTCGTATACCTCCTGGTCAGCCCACCCGCCACACAAGAGGTGGCAACGGCGCGCCCGGCCGCCACCCCCACCGCAACGGCGACCGCGCGCCCGACCTCGACGCCGGTGAGCCTCCCGAGCACCCCGGCGGTCGAAACGCCCACGGCGCTGCCTACGGCCGCGCCCGCAGCATCCCCCACGACCACACCGTTCCCAGCGCAGCGGACTTACACTATTCAACTCAACGACACGCTGTTCGACATCGCAGCTGCGTTCGACACAACTGTCGACGAAATAATGGAATTGAACCCGGGACTGGAACCAACGGCTCTGAACCCCGGGGACATGATCATTCTCCCGGGGGCGCCATGAACTGGCAGGACGATCCCGAAATCACGGCTCAGAGGGCCGAGCGGCGGGCGCGCATGGCCCTGTGGCGCACGACCATCATCTGGACCCCAATCTTCCTCGTGCTGCTTGGGGCCTTCTTGTTCTTCTTCTTTGACCGCCTGGCCGGAAGTAACAACGGCTCCACGTGGTTCCTAGTGGTCCTTCTGGGCATCTTCACCGCGCTCCTCAGCTTCCAGAGCCTGCAGAGTTTGACCGACCTGTTCCGAGAGCCTCTCGAGATGACCGGCTACGTAACTCGCCGCTGGTCGCGGATCGATTCGCTGGTCATGCGGAGTCATTACATCCGTATCGAAAAGCACATTTTCCGAATCAACAAGAACCACCACGGCGACCCGAACGAGGGTGACTACGTGTGGGTCCGTTACTACCCCAGTTCATCGACGGTCGTGACGGTCGAACGACGAGAAGCGCCGGGAGATGAGCCAGAAGAAGAAGGCCAGACGAACTAGTTGGAAGCGGACACCCGGTCGAGGTAGGTCTGGCCGGAGGCGACTTCCTGAACGGCCGCCTCGACGATGTTCCGGGCGATGGGCCCTTCCCAGCTGTCGTAGATGATCCCGTCCTTGTCCACGACGTAAACCATCGGCTCACTGAGGCTACCGTTGGGTTGCTGGATCCACTCTTTCACCGTTTCGAGAAGCATCTGCTCAGCGAAGTTTCCCCAGATTTCGATATGGATGAAGTCAACGTCTTCCTTGTAGTCATCGTGGAGGGATTCAATCTCCTCCACAACGGGCCCACAGAATCGGGACGTGCAATAGGCCGGTGTTGCGAAGACGACAACGAAAGGACGTCCAGCATCAATCGCGTCCTTGATTATCACATCGTGCATGTCGTTCGGAACGTCACCCGAGTCGATCTGGCTGATGTCGTTGACATCGGCGGCTGTCAGATTCACGCTCGCCGGGGCTCGCTGTCCGGGCGTCGCGATCAGGGGCCGGTCCAAGACGTCAAACGCCAGGTTGCGCGTGCCGGTGGTGCCATCCTTCAGGGTCACGTCAACGGAAACGCCCCAGGTTCCCGGGTGGGTGAACTCGACCCGAACGTAGTAGCCGACACGATTGTCGTCCTGGCCACCGTGGACGTGCGGCTCACCGGACGCGTGGACATGTTCAACGACCTCGCCGACGCCCGGAGCACTCTGTACAGCCTCAGCCGAAAACACCGGCCTGGGATTCTCAACATCCCTGAGATCGAAGAACGTCGCAGTTACGGACGCGCCGCCCTGAGGAAGGTCACTTCCATCCGTGATGCCGAAGACAAAGTTGTTTTCGCCGACGACCCAGTATCCGCCGGCAAGGAGCACGTTGACACTCCCGACCACTTCGGTCGGCGTATTGCGGGATGGGTCGACGGAAGTTGGGAATGCTGTTGGTTCCCCGTCGCCACCGTCACCACCGCATCCCGTCGCCACGAGAACGACCGAGAGAAGGACAACGGGAGCCAAAAGTCGAGTCATCACAAGAGAGTAGCATCGCCCTTCGGTTGGGGCTCAAAGACTTGGAAAAGCAACCAAACCGCAATGGGAATTGCGTACGGGGCGAACGTGATTGAGCCCCGCACCATCCGGTCTTAGGGTTGTGTCGTGTCCGTGGATACTCGCAGGGCAGAGGGCTCATTCGCAGCTTCCACAAGTGCCGGCCTGCATGCGTTGGTGATCGGCGTGATTGGCCTCGCGCTGACCGCGAGCATACAGGCGGGCATCTACATCGTCTCGGGCTCCGTTGCACTGCTGGCCGACACGCTTCACAACGGGATCGATTTGCTCGGAACCGCGGGAGTATGGCTGGCATTTCGGCTGGTTGGGAGGGGCCGCAGCGAGCGATTTACCTTCGGCTATCACCGCTTTGAGGACCTGGCCGCCGCTTTCGTCGCCCTACTCATCGCGGCGAGCGCCATCCTGGTGTTCTGGGAGGGCATCAGAGCCCTGATCCACGATTCTGATGTCTACCACCCCTGGGCGGTCCTCGCCGGGGGCCTGGTCGGCGCAGCCGGCAACGAGACAGTGGCACTGTACAAGATCAGGGTGGGCAAGAGGATAGGAAGCCTCGCTCTCGAAGCCGACGGTCGCCACTCCAGGGCGGACGGACTGACTTCGCTTGCCGTTGTCGTCGCGGCAGTAGGACTCCTGATTGGCCAGGGCTGGATGGACGCAGCGGCTGGTCTCACTGTCGGGATGATCATCGCCCGCAGCGCCTACATCACGGGTCGCGATTCCTTCCTCAGGCTGCTTGATGGATCTGACCCGGAGCTTCGCGAGTACCTCCTCAAACGTGCATGTGACATCGAACAGATCGAGCACGTCAACGACCTCCGTGTCCGCCATTCCGGTCGCACCGTCCACGTGGTGGCCTCGGTTTGCATGGCGGGCTCAAACACTCTCGAGCAGGCCCACGAGACTGCCGACGAACTGCGCGAATGCTGGTCAGAGCTGCTGCCGATCGGTTCCCCGATCGACATCCACGTCGACCCTTACGAGCCTGGACCTGAACACGTCGATAGCCATCACGCCGGAATCCAGCTGGACTAAATCTACGAGCTAAGGAGAACCCCTCATGACCGAGATCCAGTCCGCCTGCGAGATCGCCGACGATGTTCGCGGGGGAAAAGCCTCAGCGTCGAAAACGGTCTCTGCCGCTCTCGCCAGGGTGGACGAGCAAAACGAGAGGTTAAACGCGTTCGTCGCCATCGATCGGGAAGGTGCGCTGCGGGCCGCCGCGGAAATCGATGCTCGCATTGCGACCGGAGAGGATCCTGGAATTCTTTCCGGCGTACCCATCGGGGTGAAAGACCTCGAGGCTGTAGCAGGGCTGCCGCACACGAACGGGTCCCAGCTGTTTAGGGACCACGTGGCCGACGAGGACTCGGTGCAGGTCGCGCGGCTGCGGGCTGCGGGAGCGGTGGTGTTGGGCAAGACGAACACGCCCGAATTCGGCCACAAGGTCGTCACCAACAACCGAGTGTTCGGACCGTCACGAAACCCATGGGACACCGAGCTTTCCCCGGGCGGATCCAGCGGCGGCAGTGCCGCTGCGGTGGCGGCCGGAATGGTCCCTGTCTGCACCGGCTCGGACGGCGGCGGTTCAATAAGGATCCCCGCCGCCCTGACCGGCTGTTTCGGAATCAAGCCGACCTGCGGACGAGTTCCGAACGCAGACTCTCAGGCTTCGCATTGGACCTTCTTGAGCCACCGCGGGCCTTTGACAAGGACGGTTCGAGACGCCGCTCGATACCTGGACGTAGTCTCCGGACCCCATCCGGACGACCTTGATTCGCTCGATGCGCCTGCCGGTGGCTTCGAACGTGAACTGGACGACCTGCCACCGGTGCGCCGAATTGGACTCAGCCTTGACCTCGGCTATGCGTCAGTCGAAGACGAGGTCAAGGATCTCGTCGCGACCGCAGCGAGGTCCATAGCGGATGAGGCAGGAGCTGAGCTGACTTCAGTACCGCCGCTCTTCCAGGACCCGTTCCCCACCTGGGCCGTTATCGCCTCCGCTGGAGATGCCGCGCTTCACGCTACCTGGACCGATGAACAACGAGAGATGGCGGAGAGGGGCTACATCGCCTTTGGCGCCCAGGGGTATGCGCTCACCGCGGTCCAGTACGCGGATGCACTCCAAGAGCGACATCAACTGAATCGACGAATCAACGGTTTCTTCGCGGACTTCGACCTGTTGCTGACGCCGGCTGCTCCCACTACGGCCTGGCCCGCGAAAGGGCCAACACCCCAATCGATAGGCGGCAAGGCCGCAAGCCCGGCAGCCGCGGTCGCCTTCACGTACCCGTTCAACATCACAGGCCACCCTGCCGCAAGCGTACCGGCAGGACTAGCAGCAAACGGTCTTCCGGTAGGGCTCCAGGTAGTTGGACCTCGCTTCAGGGACTCGCTTGTGTTGCAGGCGGCGGCGGCCTTCGAGAAGGCGGTCGGCTGGGACTTCCCGGACTGACTGCCCACGAAGAGATCTGGAGCTTACGCTCGCTTAAGTGTCCCGGGGAAAGCCACGTGGCGTGGTTATCTTCGCGTGAACGTGAATACGCTCGGGTGTTCGCCGGCGTTCGCGGGGGCGTACATTCTCACCGTCCCATCACCAAAGTCGTGCACGTCAACGTCGGCGAACATCCACTCG
>DASCML010000024.1:0-7125 GCA_036010925.1 Dehalococcoidia bacterium
CCTGTCCGTGAGCGCCGCAGCTTGGGGAGTGGCGATCACAGTATTCCTGGCCCTACGGCTGGCCGTTCTCACCCAGGCTCCCGTGTCCGGGCCGGAGCTCGACTCGCTGTCTGGCGCCTGGCTGGCCTCCGTTGGGGAGGACGATTCGCGCTTCCTCGGGACCATTTTCCAAGCCCTCTCGTCGATTCTCCTTGAGCTCGACGATTCGGATACTTTGCCTCGGCTCCTCGCTTTTCTCGCCACAGGGACCGTGCCAATCTCATTCTGGCTCTGCCGGAAACAACTCGGCGAGGGCGGAGCGATCCTCGGCATGCTCGTCCTCGCAGTCGATCCGACCGCTCTCTTCTTGGGGGCAACGGCCTGGCAGGCGGCACACGACCAGGCACTTGCTGCGTTCATACTCGTGGTCGCACTCAAGGGAACCCATTCTCGGTCGGTACTAGCAGCTGTCGGCTTCGGTGTGGCAACCGGCGGCACACTGGCTCTCGGAATATCGCTCTCTATCGCTGCCGGCCATCTCCTTGCCGGAGCAAGTTTGAGGTCACGGTCAGCCGTGTCCGTCGCTGCAGGTATCGCGGCTGGTGTGGCGGTCTCGAGCCTCGGGTTCGGACTCGTTTCCACTGAGCTGAGGGTTCCTCCATTTGATCTGATGAACCAGGGACTCGAAAGCAGCTGGTCGACAATGACAACGGTGGAGATCCTCACGCTTTACGAGCTGCCTGTGATCCTAGCCGGCGCAGCCGCCGCCACTTACAGGGCAACCCAGTGGTACACCGGCCACCCCCCCGACAGGGCGGACCGCGTGCTTCTTGGCTGGGCGGCGTTTGGGCTGGCGCATGTCATCGTCGCCCGCAACTCAGGTGATCCATCCGCCATTCTCGCGCTCGTCTTCCCCCTGACCGCGATTATCGGGAGAGCAGCCGCCGAGATCGCTCTCGAAGCCGACCTCTCGTGGCTGCGCCGCCCCGAAGACGGACGTGTGGCTCGGTCGGCCGGTACCGTGGGGGCGGCCGTCATCGGCAGCGCTGCGTTGCTCGTTCTCGTCTCGGGCACATTCAATATCGCACGCGGCTCGTCTGGCGAACCCCTCCTGAGCCCCGGCTCTCCGCCCGGGTCGTCGGCGCTTCGGGCAACAGTTCTGGCGCTGGCGGCTGACACCGACAGAGACATAGTGATTCATCCATCGCTGCGCGAGGACACAACCTGGCCGCTCAGGGGCATGGGGGCCGTCATCGTTGCGTCGCGGTTTTCGGAGCTCGAGGCCGTGGTGATCTGGCCGACCGACGAAGATACTCCACCGGGATACGCACGATCGGTCAAGGAGGCCGACCTAGTACGCAGAGTCGAACCACCGGAAGGTGGCCTAAACGGTATTATCGATTGGTTTAGAGACCGTAATCGTGTCAATACCAATGGTGTGCAGGTTGCCGTATACACTGGGCAAACGCCGTGACAGTCCGTGACCTAGCTTCTCCCCTTTCCCGCCTTCTCGCCGCCCGCCTCACGTTCCGGGCCGAGTTCGCTATCTACCTTGCATTTATCGTCGCAGCGCTCGTTCTACGCTTCTGGGACCTCGGGGAGCGTGCCTATCACCACGACGAAAGCATTCACGCGAAATGGTCATGGGATCTGCTCAAGGGGACCTACGCCCACAGCCCGGTGTTCCACGGCCCGTTCTACTACCACGTCCAAGCGCTCACCTTCTTCGTGACAGGCGCAAGCGATTACACGGCCAGAATCTCTGCGGCCCTGTTCGGAATCGCTCTTGTCACCTCTCCGCTCCTGATTCGCCGTTATTTGGGCCAAGTCGGCACGATTGCCGCCGTCGGGTTCATCGCGCTGTCCCCAACCCTTGTCTACTTCAGCCGGTTCCTCCGCGAAGACATCTATGTGGCCTTCTTCACGCTCCTGATGATCATCGCAGTCGTTCGTTACCTCGACGAAGGCCGGCTTCGCTGGCTGGCCTTGCTTGGCGGAGCCTTCACTGGCGCGGTGCTCACGAAGGAGGGCGCCTTCATCACGACGGGCGTCTTCCTGCTGTTCCTCGATGTGCTGTTTGCGGCCAATCTCGGAACAGCCACGGCTGAGAGGAGGGCGAACCGAGCTGGGAGAGAGCAGTCGGACCAACTGCGAGGACAAACACGCCTAGGATCGCACAGCCCTAACCGAGTTGTTCCCGGCAGAGTCAGAATGAGGCTGTCCAGCGCGGCCTGGGCTGTGGTGATTGCGCCTGTCGCCTGGATTATCGCCGGACTCTGGCCATTCCTCGCCGGTCTTCGGGCCAAGGCTGGATGGCCGGCGGCACTTCCCCGCTCAGGCGAGACGCTGCTCCTACTGGGTACTTTCTGTCTCCCGCTCCTGACACCAGGGGCTCGCACCTATCTGCTCGAGCCCCTAGGAGTGGTTGAAACCGACCGACTGAACTGGCAGCTGAGCCTTAGTTCCAATCCCTCGGATGGCGACCTGCGCACCCTTGCTGGATTGTTTGCGATCACAACCGGGGTCGCGGCGTTCGCCGGCCTCAACTGGAGACCCCGATTCTGGGCCGCACTTTTCGCAGCCTGCGCGCTCACCTATCTGACGTTGATGACTTCGTTCTGGACAAACATCGAAGGTGGTCTTGTGAGCGGCCCCTGGGGTTCGCTCGACTACTGGATTTCCCAGCAGGACGAGCACAGGGGCGACCAGCCGTGGTTCTACTACTACATGGTGATACCCGCCTACGAATTCCTGCCGCTCCTCATCGCCGCGGCCGGGTCCTGGTGGGCCGTCGTAAGGGGAAACACGTTTTCGCGGCTCCTCGTCTTCTGGGTAGTCGGCCAATGGCTCGCCCTCTCGTTCGCGTCGGAGAAGATGCCGTGGAATGCGACGCACATCACCGTGCCGCTCTGTCTGCTCGCCGCCTGGACCGTCCAGCGCGCCTGGAACGCCTGGCGAGGGCGCGGGCCACCGGGCGCGGTGGCCCTGACGGTGGGAGGCATTACCTGGATCTCGGCGGGCACGATGGTGGTCGTCGCCTGGGCCCCGGACCCATTGTCGGGAGAGTTGGCTCGGCTCGCAATCCTGGCCGCCGGCATCGCAACCGTGTGCTACATATCACGCGCACTCGGGCGCCAGGCGCTCCCGACCGTCATGGTGGCTGCGGTTGTGGGAGGGCTCGCAATATTCTCGGTAAGAACGATGATCGGCGTCAGCTTCGTCAGAGCGGACAACCCACGCGACCTCCTCATCTACACGCAGAGCTCTGGTGAACTAGCTGCTATTTCGCGGGACATCAACCTGTTGGCGGACATCTCCGGCAAGAACAAAGACCTGAAGATAGCAGTCGATTCCACAGACTCCTTCGGGTGGCCATGGGCCTGGTACTTGAGGGACTATAACAAGGTCTCGTTCCCCAACCTGAGAGACCCCAACACTTCGCTGGCCGAGTTCGACGTGATTCTCGTCAATGCATCGAATCTGAACTCCGTGAACGAAGTGCTTGGCAACACTTCGGGGGAACTTTTTGCTGACCCTGATCGCTACCCGCACCGGTGGTGGTTCGACGAGGTTTACAAGGCCGCCATGAACACCGGAAGCGGTGCGTGCCTGACTAAGTCGGGAGACTGCGGCCCCTTCAACCCGGATACGTGGAAGGTCATCGGGGAAAACATATTCGACGGCTCCTGGCCTAAGATCTGGCTGCGCTTCATCCGCGACCACGATCCGGAGAAGCCAAACGGATCGGTGGACGCCTATGTGCTCTTCCCGGCCACCTTCGACCGCGACGCCGGCGTCTTACTGCCTGCTGCGGACATCATCCCAATCGGGCCTTCCACCGACGACTCAGGACGGCTGACCTTTGGTTCGTGGGGTACGGCTCCAGGCCAGTTCCTCGAACCAATTGACATCGCAGGCGACAGCGACGGGAACATTTTCGTGATCGACCGAGCAAGCCACCGCCTGCAAAAGTTCGACTCCAGCGGGAACTTCATCGCCGGAATAGACGTGGAAGAATTGGCCGACGACAATTCCAACTCATCGGATCCATGGGGGATCACCGTCGGGCCTCAGGGCGAAGTCGTGGTCGCCGACACGTTTGGTCATCGGATCCGGATATATGACGGTGATCTAAATCCGCTCACCAGCTTTGGCGAGCCCCCAAGCCAAAGTGAGACTCCTGGCAAGTTCGAACTCTTCGGTCCCCGGGATGCGATCTTCGACGCGGACGGAAACATCTGGGTTACCGACACCGGTCATGACCGGATCATGGTCTTCACGCCTGACGGAGAATTTCTGCGCCAGGTCGGTGGGCCAGGATCTGCACCTGGCGAGTTCGACGAGCCTGTCGGGCTCGCTATCGACTCGGACGGCACTGTGTTCGTGGCGGACATGTGGAACAGCCGCGTTCAGCTGCTCGACGCAACAGGAGAGCCGATCGGGGAATTTGGCGTCAGCGGCTGGGGCGGGTTCGACGCTGCCGACAAGCCGTACCTCGCTGCTTTGCCCGACGGACGGGTCGCAGTGGGACTTCCGCTCTTGAACGAGGTCCGCATCTATGAGCGGGATGGGACACTGTACTGGACGTTCACTCCATGGCAAGAGGGCCTAGACCGTCCATACGGGTTGCTGCCCCTCACCGATGGTAGACTCTGGATTGCGGAGGGCGGCAGCCGTCGCGTGCGGCTCTTCGAGATACCCTGACAGGTCAGCCGTTGCCCCGATCTCTTCACTTCTGGCTGGGCGTCGCAATCAGCGCCGTCCTCATCGCACTGTTCCTCCGGGCCACTCACCCGGGGAAAATTGTCGACGCGATGGAGGACGCAAACTACTGGTGGCTGATTCCCGGTACGCTGGTCCTGTTCGGCGCACTTTCGATCCGTTGCTACCGCTGGTCCATCCTGATGAGGCCGGTGGCGCCGATCGGAGCGAGCAGGCTCTTCCCCTACGCAATCATCGGGTACATGGCAAACAATCTCCTGCCAGCCCGAGCAGGCGAGGTAGTTCGAGCCTGGGTCCTCGGGGAACGAGAGCATGTGTCACGCGTGGCGACGCTCGGAACAATCGCGGTCGAGCGTCTCTTCGACGGCTGCGTCCTTGTTTTGATGTTCCTGGTTGCAGCAGCGTTTGTCGGTCTCGAGGACAGGAGCCTTCAGGTCATTGCAGTCACCTCCAGCGCCCTGTTCTTCGCCGCTCTCGTCGGCTTCTACATCGTCACCTATACCGAGGCGCGAACGAAACGAGTGCTGAGGATGGCTGCGAAGGTCCTGCCCCGACGCTACGAGGACATTGCCGAGGCATTGGTCCACAACCTGTCGGTAAGCCTTCGCTCGGTTCACAACCCTCGGGCACTCGCCGGTGTCACTCTGCTTAGCGCCGGGGCCTGGACAGTCGAGGCCGCCTGTTACGCAGTCCTGGGCAGGGCCTTCGCTCTAGACGTGAGCTTCGGGCACTATTGCCTCCTGCTATCGGCCGCCAACTTGGCCATCATCGTTCCCACTTTCCTCGGCGGAACAGGCCCTTTCGAGTGGGCGGCCAAGCTCGTGCTCGTGAGCGCCGGGGTGGCAGACGCCGTCGCCAGCGCCTACTCGGTGATCGCTCACGCGATTGTAATTGTCCCGACGACTATTCTTGGGCTGATATTCCTGTGGAGATTCGGAATCTCGTTCCGAATTGCCAGCAGCGCCGCGGTCAGTGATGAGAGGCCGGTCGGATGAAAGTAGGAATCGTAGGGGCGGGAGTCCTCGGGATGGCGGCGGCCCGGGTCCTCCAGGAATCCGGGAACCAGGTAGTTCTGTTCGAATCGCGCGACGAGGTCGGCGGACAGGTCGAGACGTTTCCCGTCGGCGGTGAGCCACTGGAATGCTTCTACCACCATCTCTTCACCAACGACACGGTTGCCATTCGCTACATCAACGAGCTGGGACTGGGCTCCAAGCTTCGCTGGATAGAACCAAAGAACGGTTACTTCATCCGTGACCGGACGTTCCCCTTCGTAACTCCCATGGACCTGATCAAGTTCACGGCGGTGCCCCTGACCAGCCGAATCCGATTGGGACTAGCCGCCCTCTGGTTGCGCCGGCAGTCCAACTGGAAGAAATACGAGCAGGTGACCGCCCGGGCCTGGATGGAGCGGTTCGTCGGGAAGAAGGCGTTCGCTGCAATCTGGGGGCCCCTGCTGAAAGGCAAATTCGCCGGCGAAGCGGACAACGTTGGAATGGTGTGGCTCTGGGGGAAGGTATACCTCCGGTTCGCATCCCGGCAGGGCGCTGGCAACCGGGAATCACTCGGCTATCTCGAAGGCTCCTTCAAGGCCTATTACCAGAAACTGGCCGACCTCATTCGTGAGCGCGGCGGCGAGATTTGGCTGTCGACCCCCGTCGAAAGAGTGGAAGTCGAAGATGGCCGAGTCAAAGGAATCACCTCGAAGGGTGAACTCAATCCCTTCGACAGGGTCTTGCTCACCACTCCCAATATCATCACCAAACGGATCGTGCCCAATCTGCCGGGACCCTATGTCGAGGCGCTTGACCGGGTGAAGTACCAATGGGCCACCTGTCTCATCTTAGCCCTCGACCGTCCCCTCACCGACCACTACTGGCTGAGCATCGGAGATGACTTGCCATTCGTGGCCTGCATCGAGCACACAAACTTCATGCCCCCGGAAGCATACGGGGGAAACCATATCGTCTACTTCTCGAACTACGTATCCCCGGACGATCCAATCATCGGCCAGGATGTGGACGTCGTGCTGGACTTGTACATGGCGGCGATCCAACGTCTCAACCCCCGGTTCGACCGGTCCTGGATAAAGGATTCCTGGTTCTTCAAGGACCCGGGCGGGCAGCCGGTTATCACCACCAACTACACGGAGTCCATACCTGAGCATGAGACCGGGATCGACGGCCTCTACATGGCCAACACCACACAGGTCTATCCCGAGGACAGGGGGCAGAATTACAGTCTGCGACTGGGTGAGCGGGTAGCCCAGCTGATGATGGAAGAGGAAACCCAGGGCTAGCCCTGGATCCGCCTCGGAAGCCGTTTTCTAGCAACCTGATCGCTTACAAATCGTGACGTATACTCGTGCGGCAATTCACAATCTGGTCAGGCCATGCCTTCTGAACCAACCGCCCAAGAACTGCG
>DASCML010000025.1:0-14980 GCA_036010925.1 Dehalococcoidia bacterium
ACTTTTCCTTAAAGGATGATGGCGGTGTGCTCCGGTCTGTGCTCTTCCGGGACAGCAGCCCCGGAACCCAGCTGAAAAATGGGGACCGCGTCCTGGCCCACGGTAAGATCTCGATCTATGTCCCCCGGGGCGATCTACAGATGATCTGCGATTTCATCCGCCCGGAGGGAGTGGGCATCGCAGCGGCCCGACTGGACCAGGTGAAGGCGAAGCTCGAGAAAGAGGGCCTGTTCGAAGCAGCGCGCAAACGAGCCCTTCCGCGCTTTCCATCCCGCATCGGCCTGGTCACATCGCCGACAGGCGCAGCTCTTCAGGACGTACGGCGGGTGCTTGAGTTGCGCTGGCCGGTTGCCACACTGGTAATCGCTCCCGCACTTGTCCAAGGCGACCAGGCCGTCTCACATCTGCTCCAGGCGGTCGAGGAACTGACCCGGGAGCCCGACCTGGATTTCCTCGTAATTGCCAGGGGAGGAGGTAGTGCGGAGGACCTCGGTGCCTTCAACGATGAAGCTGTTGCACGCGCGGTCTTCGGGTCACCCGTTCCCGTCGTCTCCGGCCTCGGCCACGAAACCGACTCGACCCTTACCGACCTCGTCGCCGACCTCCGAGCTCCCACCCCGAGTGCAGCGATCGAACGGAGCACTCCGGACATTGCCGAGATCAGGCGGGCGCTAGCCTCTTTCGAGCACGCCGGTCGGGGAGCGGCCGAAAGGCGTATCAGAGCTGCCAGCAGTGATCTGGCGATCTTAAGCGGGCACGTCCAACGGGGAACGCCCGACACAGCGGGATTGCTGGCGGCGGCTGGCACGGCCCTGCAGCATATTCGCTCGAGGGTCTCCGAACAGACCAATACAGGACGGCTCCAGCTGGTCGAACTCAGCACTCGCGTCTCCGCCTTGAACCCGGATGCCACCCTCGCAAGGGGTTTCGCAATCGTTGAGCTAGACTCACCGGACCCGAGCGTAGTTACTTCCGCCAAAGACGTGGCCCCTGGCGACCGCATCAAAGTGGGTGTAAGAGACGGCAGCTTCGCAGCGGAGGTAAGGGATGACAGCTGACGGCGACCAAGGGAAAGAGGTTGAGACTTTCGAGTCCGTATACACCGCCCTCGAAGAAGCTGCAAAACGACTCGAGGAGGGGAACATGGGCCTCGACGAATCGGTAGCACTCTACGAGGAAGGCGCACGCCTTGTGGAACAGCTACGAGAGATTCTCACAGTAGCAGAGGCCCGCGTGCAGGCGGTGAGGAGCCGCCTGGAGAACCCCACCCAACAGTAGCCCCGGGTAGTCGCTACAGATTCACGCGAGTGGGGACTAGCCGATCGCTGCTCAGCGTGCGAGCATCGCACCATGGCGCGAGCAACCCCTCTAAGGGTGGCCTGGCTCACCACCGGCCGAGGTCCCGGGTCCTACGGCGCACTCGAATACGTTCTCGAGTCCATTCTCCAGGGGCTCCCAGTGGAGATAGCGGTGGCCTTCGTTAATCGGGCTCCGGGCGACTACGAAGCGACGGACCGCTTGATAGACATGGTGAGATCGGCGGATATCCCGCTTGAGGCCCTATCTTCGGTCGCGTTTCGCAAGGCGCACGGAGGCCGCCTGTCGAAACCGGGAGAGGCACTCCCGGCCTGGCGCAGAGAGTTCGATTCCGAAGTGGCTTCCCGGCTGCAACGGCACGATTTTTCGATCGGGGTGATGTTCGGCTACATGCTGATAGCCACGGAGCCATTGTTCGACAGCTTTCCAATGCTTAACGATCATCCGGCGCTCCCCGACGGACCGGTTGGTACCTACCAGGAAGTCATTCATCAGTTGATGGCCTCGAGGGCAACGGAGTCGGGCTGCATGATGAACCTCGTCACGGCCCACGTTGACCGCGGGCCCGCAATTTCCTACTGCCGCTATTCGATTCGAGACGAGGAAAACCAGGACCTCTGGGAACGTCACCCTTCCGGGCTCGGGAAAAAAGAGGCTGAACGATCGGCACTGTTCACTGACCTGCGTGCCCGCGGCATTCGCCGTGAAAGGCCCTTCGTCGTGGAGACGCTCAGGGTGATCGCTGAAGGGGAGTTGCAGATACCGCCCCCGGAACCCGTCGACCTGACGGTCGACGTCGAGGCTGGGTTGGGCTGATCTAACTCGCCCCTTTCTCGATCCACGTTCGGATGAGGTGATGGGCGATGGCGATGTTTCCGGGGACTAGCAAATCGGGGTTCTCACCTTTCAAGGCCGCATTCACGTCGTCTCGGGAGAACCAGCGAACGTCGTTCATCTCCTCCTGGTCGAAGTTGATCTCGGTTGTGGTAGCGCGGCAGTGGCACCCGATCATCAGCGACGAGGTGTAGGGCCACGGCTGGGAAGAATGGTAATGCACATCTGTGACCTCCAGTCCGGATTCTTCCCGGATCTCCCTTCTCACCGCCTCTTCAATCGATTCCCCCTGGTCCATGAAGCCGGACAGGCAAGAGTAGAAGCCGCCCCGAATGCCCCACAAACGCGACTGGCCGAGCAGGCATCGATCACCACCGTCGTGCACCAGTGCGATGACCACTGGGTCGGTACGCGGAAAGTGTTCCGCATTGCAACCGCCGCAGCGCCTCTGCTGCCCTCCCCGTTCCATGCGCGTCTCCGAACCACATAGCGAGCAGAATCCGTGCCGCGAGTGCCAATCAACCTGCGCCTTGGCTTGGGCGATGATTCCCGTCTCCGGGATCGAGAGAGAGCCGGCGAATGCTCGTGCTTCGACAAACTCTGTATCGCCGTCGAGGCCCAGCTCAGCAGGGTCTACTGAACTGACGTCAATCGCCAGGTGCGCGGCTCCGTCCAACAATCCAAGCAGAATCGGCTGAGGTGCATCCCAACCAAGGCGGTCAAGTATCTCCGGGCCGGCCCAGTAGAGCCTAGGCTCAGGCTCATCTTTGCTCACCAGAAACTTGAGGCTGTGGAATGGCAGATACCGGCTCGACGATTCTCGCTGCACCCGCTCCAGCCAGTCGGCGTCGCGTCGTTCGGCCTCACCTCGGTCGAATGGGTTCCCAGCGAAGTAGTGCAGCAATTGGCGTTCCAATGGGTGGAGTTAGTCCTCAGAGCTGGGAGCCTGCGAAAGATCGTTCCCGGTCTCCGAGCAGACCCGATGCATGGTACACGCCGTGCATTCGTTCCATAAGAGCCGTCCCAAGATGGCATGTCGCCGAGCCTCGTTGAACCCGGAATCCGCATAACAAGGGGGGGGGGACACAAAGGCTTCGTAAACCGCCCGCAGAACCTCATGGCCTGTGGTTGACGTCCGCCGGTATACTCGCGGTGCATGACCAGCCCAGAGGCAGTGTGTCCCGATTGCCGTCAGCAGTTCGACGAGGCGGACAACTACTGTCGGCACTGTGGAATGTTCCTCGCCGCGACGAGGGATGTGACCGTGGTTGAAAGGCCTCTACCACCCACGACGACCAGGCCCTCCCTGCCCGCGCCGGTGCGCAAGGTAGCTACGGCGCTCGTGGTTGGCGCGGCCGTGCAAATCGGTGTCACGGTGGCGGGAAAGTACATCGCCAAACAGGCGGCCAAGCAGGCCATCGCAGCCCACGGAAAGGGCCGCGGGAAAAAGCGGCGAAACAACGGCTCTCACGCAGATGACCTTCCCGAAGATGTCACCGCCGTTAACGAGACCGTAGTGGTTCACCGGGCCTGGACGAGACAGTAAAACACAACCTGATTGCTAGCCCCGGTCGTGTCTCTTGTCAGGATCTTCGCTAGGATAATCCCCACTCATTCGGGAGCGGGGTCGCCCGTCGCAGCGAGGGATTGAATGGCCTACGGCACAGGCATAGCGAAGGGCATGGGGCTCACCTTCCGCTCACTCTTCAAACCGCCCGCCACAGTGCAGTACCCGGATGAGATCCGGGTCATCCCGGTCTACGCCAGGACGAATCTTCTCTGGTTTGAGGAACGCTGCACAGGCTGCAGTACCTGCGCACAGGCCTGCCCGGACGGCTGCATCCTAGTGGCCACGAGCCAAGATCCCGAGGGCCGGCGGAACATCGACCGTTACGAAATCGACTTCCGCATCTGCATGTACTGCGGGCTCTGCACGGAAGCCTGCCCCTACGAGGCGATTCAGCCCGGTGGACCTCTCGACGACGCCGTCTACGAATTCGAGGAGATGTACAGGGACAAACATGCCCTGACGCAGATGGCGAACTCCTTCCTCAAGCGCAACGAAAACACTTATCCGAACGGTGCCAAGGCACCAGATCCCAACGCTGACTTTCATCGTCTGTAGGTAGCAATGGCAACAATTACCGTCGACGGCCGGACCATCGAAGCGCAAGAAGGTGCTCCGCTGGTCGAGGTGCTGAAAAACAATGGCATCTATGTCTCGAGTCTCTGCTATATCGATGGACTGAAGCCGTACGCCGGCTGTCGCTCGTGCCTCGTCGACATCGAAGGCCCTCCGGGCCTCCAACTTTCCTGCACGTCGATTGTCGAGGATGGCATGGTAGTCCAGACCGAGACCGACTTGGTCGCCGACGCCCGCCGCTCGGTCGTTTCGCTCATCCTCGCGAACCACAGCGACCGCTGCCTCACCTGCCACCGCCGGGAACATTGCCACCCCGGTGATATCTGCCTTCGTGACGACGTGGTGACACACCGCTGCCTGACCTGCTCAAAGAACTATCGCTGCGAGCTCCAGGTCACCTGCGAGGCAGTGGGCATGTCGGCCTACGAACCCTGGATCGGGGAAGAACGAACCTGGTACCAGCACCCACAGCCACCGGCAGACCGTGCCAATCCGTTCATGGAGTTTGACCCACAAATGTGCATCATCTGCACCCGTTGCCAGAGAGCGTGCGATCAGAAGCGCCATACCGGGGCGATCACGCTCAGCGGGAAGGGGTGGACGACGCAAATTGCCTTCGGCGCGGGCGGCCCGATCCACGATAGCAACTGCGACTTCAGCGGCGCCTGTATCGACGTCTGCCCCACGGCTGCGCTGATGGAGCATCCCAACAAGTGGGTAGTGAAGCCCGAGGTCTGGACCACGACGACCTGCGACTCCTGTGCGATTGGCTGCAGCATCAAGATCGGCTCGACCGAGGGACGCGGCGTCATCGTCCGACCTGGCGATGGCAATCCATTCAGCGGTGATCAGATCTGCGTGCGTGGTCGCTATCACTACGACGCCCTCAAGCCGCGCGAGCGGCTTTCACGACATCTCGTGCGCCGGGGTCAGGTGCAGGTGCCGACAGCTCTGGACCAGACGGTTTCCGGCGCGGCCGAGGCCCTCCGTCAGGCGGCGGACCAGGGAAACGTTGGTGTCCTGGTTGGCGCGACCGTCACGAACGAGGAGGCGCGCCTCGCTGCGGCGATTGCGGAGAAGCTCGGTACCCGGGCAGACAGCTCTGTCGGTCCCGTAGCTCGCGCGGTCAGGGGCGCGCTCGAGGAGAGAATAGGAACCTGGAAGGCAGCCGCCGACCTGACCCGCGTATCGAACTCAAAGACCATCGTCCTCATCCACGATGATCTGGAAGAGAGTCACAACGTTGCGAGCGTCCGCATCAAGGACGCTGTCGTAAATGGAGGCGCGAAGCTCATTCTCATCGGCACTCTTCGGAGCGAACTGGTCGACTTCGCGACGGCATGGATCCGACCGTCGGCAGGCGAAGGAGGCCGCGCCGCCGGGAACCTGGCCGATGCCCTCGGCGCTGACCTAGGGAAAGCTTCACCTGTAGAGGAAGCGGCAGCGATTCTCCGGAATGCTGACCCTGCCGGCTCAATTGTTCTCTGCGCTCCTAACCCGGTCAGCCCGCAGCTGGCGGCCGCAATGGCGGGCGGCGCGGCCAATCTTGCGATCGCGATTTTCGGAAATAGCGCCAGCGAAAATCTCGTCGTGCTCCCATCTGAGGTCAATGTGCACGGGCTACAAGACATGGGTGTCGCCCTGGAAGAACCAACATCTTCCGCGCCGGGATACTCAGCGCTGCTGTCTATCCGCGACGATCCCACGATGCGGGAGCCGTCCGCATGGGACGCCCTCGCGGCTACGCCAACGGTCGTCGCGATCGACGGAGTCCTTCACGAGACCGCCAAGGCCGCCTCGTTCGTACTTGCCGAAGGACGCGCTTATGCGTCAACCGGGACCTACACGCAAGGTGACTTCCGCGTTCAAAAGCTCACAGGCGCAATCAAGCCGGAGGGCGAAGCCCTTCCGCTGTTCGACATCCTCGTGCGGCTGGCGGGAGAGCTCGGCGTCGAGGTCCCCGCCACACCAGACCTCGCGCTCGAACACATCGCCCGGGAAAACGAGAACTACAGGGAAGCCGTGGACCTCATCGCCGGAGAGGGCGTCCGACTGCCGCTCAAAGGCAGCGGAATCGCGAAGTCGGCGCCGGTTCCTGCCGTGGAAGTCGGAGGACCGATTGCTGTTATTTCAGCACGTGACCTCTACACGGCGACCGACGCAGCAGCTGCCCGACATCCTGAAGCCGACAAACTCCACCGATATGATCGCATCGAAATCAGCGAATTTGATGCCACTAGCCAGGGCCTTACCGCTGAGAGCCGCATACGTATTTCAGCAGGTGCTGCCTCCATCGAGGCCCCCGTTTCGGTCACAGAGCGCGTGCCGCCAGGGGCAGTGTTCGTCTCCAGCCTGTTCCAGGGGGGCGCCGTTGCGGCGATGTTCGCATCGCCGGGGGTACCAGGAGTACGGGCCCAAGTAGTGACTTCGAAGGCCTCGACCGCGGCAGCTGAAAGCACGCCGGTCAGCGGCGGGCCCCTGTTTGAAGCTGCAGGCGGAACTCCCAGCTCTGACTGAAACCGCCTCTTGGACGCCCAGGTCTTTGCCTCGGTCCAGGGAATTCCGGCAGCCCAGGTGAGCTCCTGGTTCTGAGGAATCGGGCGACCGGCGAAAGCAAATTTGCGAATGAGCCATGAATGGCAGAAGCCCGCCGGGAGGCGGGCTTCTGCGTTCCTGGGTTCCGGGGAGAGAGGTAGGAACTTGAGCTACTGCTCAGTAAAGAATCTAATTTGGCACCGTGAAACCCCAAGCAACCCCCTGTAAACCGTCTGCAAAATCGATAGACCCATAAAAGGAACTTTAAGAAGGCCTTGTAAAGGCCACCGAAGATACTTTAGACACGCCCGTTATGCGCAGGGCTGCCGGGCCCACGACGACCAACAACAGCGACGGCAGTACGAATCCGGCCAGCACTAGAACCATTTTCACCGGGACTCTCTTAGATTCGACCGGCGCGAGCTAACGTCGTTTGAGTCGAAGCTGATTTGCCTGTTTGCGGAGCACCGGACCGAAACGAAACTCCGGTCTGCCCGGCCTGGATCACCACCTGGATGGACGTTCGCAGCTCGGGCACGCCAGTGCGATGAACTCTCGCCATCAGAGCGTCACACCGAGGACTCTCGAAGGTAGTCTCTCTAACCGCCGTTCGAATCTCATCGCCCAACCTCCCTTTCGTCTCACACCCGACCCCGGCCGAACACTCTCAACGGTTCGCTCCAGAATCACACCGCAGTGCCGCAGTTGAGGCCGGTGCAGACCGCCTCTACAATGCGTAGATGGCGGCACCGAACGGTGAGACGCTCCAGGAGGGACTCACGTTTGATGACGTCCTCCTCGTTCCCGCGTTTTCTAATGTGCTTCCTGCCGATGTTTCCACCGGTACTCGCCTGACGCGCGAGATCCGCCTCAATGTGCCTTTCGTCGCCGCCGCCATGGACACCGTCACCGAGGAGCGCCTCGCCATCGCGATGGCCCGCGAAGGCGGCATCGGGATCATTCACAAGAACCTTTCGATCGAGAACCAGTCGAACATGGTCCGGCGCGTCAAGCGCAGCGAGCACGGAATGATCGAAGACCCGGTTACGCTTGCTGCGCACGCCTCCCTTGAAGACGCCGAGCGCCTGATGAGGGAGTACAAGATCGGTGGACTACCAGTCGTCAATAGCGACGGACGATTGCTCGGCCTGGTGACGAATCGCGACCTCCGATTCGAGCGAAAGCTTGCCCGCCCGGTCACCGAGGTGATGACCGCCTGCGAAAGACTCATCACCGCAGCCCCGGGGACCAGGCTGGAAGAAGCCGAGGACATCCTTCGAACCCACAAGATCGAAAAGCTTCCACTCGTCGACGAGGAAGGACGGCTCAAGGGCCTCCTCACCCTCAAAGATATCGTGAAACGCCGCGAGTTCCCGTTGGCCGCCAAAGACGAGCGGGGACGACTCATCGTCGGAGCGGCAATTGGCGTGTCAAAGGACCTCTACGATCGCACGGAGGCCCTCGTAGACGCGGGCGCCGACGCTCTTGTGCTCGACTCCGCTCACGGGCACTCGCAGGGGATCATAGAAGCCCTTGCCCGAATCAAGGACACGCTCGGGGACCGTGTGCAGGTGATCGCCGGCAATGTTGCGACCGCAGACGGTGCTCGCGCACTGGCGGACCGGGGTGCCGACGCCGTCAAGGTGGGAATCGGACCCGGCTCAATATGCACGACCCGTGTAGTCACCGGAGTTGGCGTCCCCCAGATCACAGCACTGATGGACGCCGTCGAGGGGCTCGAGGGGACGGGTGTTCCGGTGATCGCTGACGGTGGAGTGAAGTACAGCGGCGATGTGCCCAAGGCGCTGTCCGCCGGGGCCGAGAGCGTGATGCTAGGGTCCATGCTTGCGGGCACGGAGGAGGCCCCGGGAGAGGACGTCCTCAAAGACGGAAGACGCTACAAGACCTACCGAGGCATGGGATCGCTCGGTGCCATGAGGGAAGGCTCAGCCGACCGCTACTTCCAATCCATCGGTGATGGTGAGCCAATGGAGTCCAGAAAACTCGTGCCTGAGGGCATCGAGGGTATGGTTCCCTACAAGGGTCCTGTTAACGACGTGCTGTACCAGATGGTCGGCGGCCTGCGCTCGGCGATGGGATACTGCGGAGCCGCAGACGTCCAGACGCTCAGAACTCATGCGAGGCTAATCAGGATCACCACGGCAAGCCTCATCGAGGGGCACCCGCATGACGTCACCATCACCAAGGAGCCGCCGAACTACTCCCGGTGACCTCAACCCTGCCCCCTTGGTAGCTCAAACGAGGGCGTCCTCGGATACTGAGTTCATGCAGGAACTACTGTCCCGCGCTGAGGCGCTGAAAGCGCGCATTTCAGACATCCTGGTGCGCCTTTGACATCGCTGCAGACGAGCAGCGGATCGACAAACTCGAGTCAGAATCGTCAGCCGCCGGGTTTTGGGACGACCAAGACCGGGCCCGGACCGTTATGCAGCAGATCGCAGCAGCCCGTGCGAAGACCGAGGCCTGGCGAGAATTCGAACTGCGCGCCAAAGACATAGTTGAACTCCTAGAGCTCTCGCTCGCCGAGAACGATCCGTCCGCGAGAGAAACTCTCGCGGACGAACTCGTATCGCTTGAGGAAGCGCTCGGTGAGCGAGAGTTCGAGATCCAGCTCTCCGGCGAGTACGACTCCCGGAGTGCCATCCTCGCCGTCCACGCCGGCGCCGGGGGGACCGAAAGCCAGGACTGGGTCGAGATGCTCCTGAGAATGTATGTCCGCTGGGGAGAACGCCATGGCCTCTCGGTCGACATCCTCGACACGACCGAGGGTGAAGAAGCGGGGATCAAGAGCGTCACGATGGAGCTCAACGGGCAGTACGCCTACGGCTATCTGCGCAGCGAGCGGGGCGTACACCGCCTAGTACGACTCTCCCCTTTCGATGCCGCCCACGCCCGCCACACGAGCTTCGCGAAGGTCGAGGTCATGCCCGAGGTGGAAGATGCAGGCGAAGTGCAGATCAGCCCGGACGACATTCGAGTCGACGTGTTCCGTGCCGGCGGGGCGGGAGGACAACACGTCCAGAAGAACTCAACGGCCGTCAGGATCCTTCACATTCCGACGGGCATTATCGTGACCTGTCAGAACGAACGCTTCCAGGGCCGGAACCGCTATAGCGCTATGAAGGTCCTCGAATCGAAGCTCCTGGAAATCGAGCTCGAACAGCGCGAGGAAGAAAAGGCGAAGTTAAAGGGACAGCATGTCGAAATGGGATTCGGCAATCAGATCCGGAGCTATGTCCTGCACCCTTATAAGATGGTGAAGGACCATCGCACAGAACATCAAACGAGTGACACCACTGCCGTGCTCGACGGTGACCTGGACGAATTCATAGCTTCGTACCTGAAGTCCATGGTGGGCGAGAAATCATGAAAACCACCGCAGTCGTCATGAGCATCCTGATCGCGACACTGGCACTGTCGCCCACCTGTCCCGCCCGGGCGGAGACGATCATAACCACACTAGAGCCGATAAATGATTACCCCATCGAGATTTCCTTTAGGGCGAACATCTCTTCTGACCAGAAAATCACTGATGTGACTTTCCGGTTCGACCTGGTGAACCGCGGTGCCTCGGGATCAGTAAAGCCAGTGGAGTTCGTAGCCGACACCGAGATCTCAGCCCGAGTGATGGTAGAGACCAACCCCGAGACAGCCTGGCTTCCCCTCGGCAACGAGTTCGTTTACCGCTGGGAAGTCGAACTCGCCGATGGCTCCCTCGTCGAGAGTGAGCCGGAGTCGTACCTTTTTCTCCCCCCGAACCGTGAATGGCGAGAGATCGGAAACGAGCTCATGACCGTCTATTACTACGGCGAACGGGCAAACACCGCCAACCGCTTCCTCGAGGCTGCAGCTCAGACATACAGCGAGATGGGCGATCTGCTCCAGGTCAGCCTCGAACACCTTCCGGTTAAGGCCATCCTGTTCGTCACTCCCCAGGAGATAGCGGAGTCACAGCCATCGAAGGGCGCCACTTTCGAGGCGTCCGGCATCGTGACGTGTGGTTATCGGCCTAGCAGCACTGACGACATCGTGGTGGTTTCCGCAGCCTGCTCAGGAGGCTCGTCAACGGAGACACTACGGCACGAGTTCACGCACATCATCACGGCGGCGGCCGGTGAAAGCCCGCTGGTCCGTGTTCCTTCCTGGCTCGATGAGGGCCTGGCCGTCTACTCGCAGGCCTCTGCTGGAGAGTTCTCTGGCGCCTATCGGTCAGCCGTCAACCGCGAGATACTCCTCCCCTTCCTCAGCCTCGCAATCCCGCCCGCAAACCCCCAGGAAACGCTTCTCTTCTACGGACAATCGCATGCGATGGTTCAGTACCTGGTGGAAGAAAAAGGTGCTGCGAAGATAGCTGAGCTGATGGGAAGAACCAAGGGCGGCACGCGGTTCGACGTTGCCTTCGAGGAGACCTTCGGCATCGACATGACGGAATTCGAGGCCGAGTTCCGCGCTTTCATCGGACTACCTCCGGCCGGAACAGACTCACCTGATTCACGGTCCTCAGGCCCAACAGCGGTCCCTAATTCAGGCAATGACCAACCGGCCGACCCGACCGCATCGGGCTCTGGATCTTCAGGAACCGTCCCGGGGCGCTCCGGAGATGACATCGACGGCTTCGCCCTCGGGGCGATCGCCTTCGCCGTTGTTGCAGCGCTCATCGCCGTCTTCCTGTTCCTGCTCTCGCAGATGATGGCCAACAAACGAACTGCCATGGCAACGCCGACGCCAGCGCCACCGTTCGCCAGGCAGGACGGTTCCGGACCAGCCGACGACGCTGAAGAGAAAGACGAGGAGCTAGGCCCGCCCTCTGAGTGACTCGGCCCCTATCCACGCCCTCTGCACCGCCGTCAGGTTAGACAACACAGCGATCACTCCTACGACGATCGTCAGGCCGTTAAGTAACAGCCCCAGTCCCAGCACGACTACTCGTTCCTGGCGTCTGAAGATACCTTCCCTGAGCTGCAAACCTTCGACTTCTGTCAGCGCCCTCGTAAAGCTCACGGCCACACTGCCGAATATCGCCGCAAACGTGAAGCCAAGCTGCCACCACTCCTGCCTGTCAGCGAAGTACCAGGCGCAGCCAGCAAGGACGACTCCTTCGCTGGCCCGATCCAGGACAGCATCAAGCACCGCACCGTAGGGAGTAGCCTGACCGGTAGCCCGAGCGACTGCTCCGTCCACGAGGTCGAGCGCGCTGAAGAACAGGTAAGCGATCCCTGCCAACAAGAGCTGCCCCTCCACGATCAGCCAGGCACACCCGATGTTTCCTCCGAGTCCGACGATGGAGACCATGTTCGGCGTGACCCCAAACCTCGCTACGAATCGCCCGAGCGAGTCTTCAAGGTTCCTGGGGAGCCGCTGCGGCAGGATGCTAATTGGCACCGGACGTCCCTTGCGAGTGCCGCCTGGCACGAGCCTCCTCGTAGCAGAAGAGCACCTCGGACGCGACGGTACTCCAATCGAACTTTCGAGCACTCTCGCGGGCACTGGCTCCGATCTCTGCGCGCCAGCCCGGGTCCGCCAGGAGTGGCAGGATGGCGTCTCCGATGGCCCCAGGGTCTCTCGCCGGGACCAGCATGCCATCCCGCCCGTGCGCAACGACTCCTCGAAATCCGGGAATGTCGGATGCGACCACCGGCCGACCTGCCGCCATCGCTTCGAGCAAAACGTAGCCCTGGCTTTCATTGCCGGTGTTAGGGGCCACCACGACATCTGCGGAGCTGTAGTAGCGGGGAAGCTCCCGATAGGGAACGAAGGGCCTGAAGACCGTCCCCGGAGGCGCCGTCGCCTCGAACCTTGAAAAGTCGCCCGCACCGACCACGACCAGTCTCGGAGTTCCTTTAGCCACTCGCCGGATTCGCTCAAACGCCCGGAAGAGGTATTCCAATCCCTTCCGCGGCTCGGGCCGCCCCACGAAAAGAACCGTCGGGCGGCCATCTGCGAATTCCGGAAGAGGGTCAGATGAGGAGAAGTGGTCGTGGTCGATCCCGTTGGGGATGATCCTGTAGTCAGCTTTGATGTACCTCTCCGCCAGGTTGCGGGCCGCCGCCGAGACGGCAATGTGCCCGTCCACCTTGCGAAGCCAGCGACGCCCCACCATCGCTGCGAGGCGGTAGCCGGGATGGCTGCCCTCTCGTGCGGCGTGAAACGTGGCAACCACGGTGCAGTGGGCCGCTGCGATAAATTGAATTGGGACGAGAGGCATCAGCGGCTCGTGCGCATGGACGATGTCGTACTTGCCCTCTTCGAGGAAATCTCTTGCGCTCCGGGGGGCCCAGGCCAGGGCGATCCTGGCCTTCGAGCCTCCAGCCGAAACGGCCCTGGGGCGGCCCCAAACGTAGACGCCGTCTGCGCTGGCCATCCCCATTTCCGACGAGGGCGCGAAGATGTCGACGTCATATCCGCGCTGTCGAAACTCGGCGGCAAGGTGCCTGACGTGCGATCCCACTCCGCCCGGGACGGCCCAATCGTAGGGAGAGATGAGAGCAATCTTCACCGGTCACCCCGCAGCAGCGAAAATCCTCTCGCGGCTATCTTCCTTGGCGTAGCCGTATACCCCCACCCGATTCCGAGGGCGATTCTACCGAATCCAACCTCTCGCACCGATGGGTAGGATGCCATGTTCGCC
Organism: Dehalococcoidia bacterium; assembly: GCA_036010925.1. GTDB lineage: Bacteria > Chloroflexota > Dehalococcoidia > Tepidiformales > Tepidiformaceae > DASCML01. Next base: position 13,479 of record DASCML010000025.1, read on the forward strand.
CGAATTTCTCCTGCGGCAAGGGCTTGCGAAAGCGCATCCGCCCCTTCTCCATCAAACTCCGTCCAGCCCCGCCCGATATGGAGGAGGTGGTGAGCGTCACTTCCCCCCGTCTCAGCCAGCCCGAGTCTCGCGGCCAACTCCAATGCTCCGCTATGCCGGATCCTTCCGGCCGGGCTCGGGTTGGCGGTTTCAATACCATCGAACATGACCCCCGGCTCGGCTTTACGCTGAACTCGCTCGATCGTACGTCGGCTGATCGACCTCGTTAGCCAGCTGTTTGGGTGGGGGACGATCGCGAATCCGCCCTGTGAATGGATCGCTTCAAGAGTAGCCTCTACCGAGCGGAACAAGGGTGGCGTCCGCTCGATGAATAGAGCCAGCAGGTGCCCATGCCGAGTGGTTATCTCAGCCCCGGGCACCACGTCGACTCGGCTGCCTCTCTTCGCAGCGAGCTCCCGTGCCTCCACGCCGCCCGCCACATCTTCATGATCCGTTACCGCGACCACGTCAAGGTCAGTGTTGCATTCTACAAAATCGAGTATGTCCGATACGGAAGCCAATCCATCTGAATAGCGAGAGTGGATGTGAATGTCGGCCTTACTCACAGGCGTGTACTTTCCAGAAATCTTCCAGGACGATCCACTGACCAGGATCCCGGCGAAGGTACCTCTCGAGCACTGCGGCCCAACGCTGGGCCGCTTCCCCCACCCCATCGGCTCGACCTTTCCCGGGATCCACCAGTATCGGTTCTTCGACCAGGACCCTGATCTGATCTCCGCGGCGACGTGAGCACAGAAAAGGTACAACCGGAGCGCCCACGCGGGCAGCAAGTTCCCACGGTCCACGGGGAAATCTCACTCTGCGGCCGAAGAACTCCACGCAGGTACCGTTGCCCTGGATGTCACGGTCGGCCATCAGGACGACAAGGCCGCCGGCCTCCAGCGTGCTCAGACACTCCCGAAGACCTCGTCGATCTGCCTCGAAGAACTTGCCTCCTGCGGATCGCCGCCATTCAAGGAGGTAGGTCGAGAGTTCGGGCGGATCCACCTGCTCCACGAGGCCCGTGAACGAGTAACCGCGCGCGCGAAAAGCCTGCAGAGCTAGCTCGGAACCGGCGGTGTGTCCCCCGATAACAATGCGTGGACCATCTACATCGAGAGCCGCGACTCTCTCGAGGTGCTCGACCTCCAGGTGGTCAGCCTCGAGCCTGCCGAAGTCTCTGAAACGAAGAGACGCGAGGTCGACGTAGTAGCGAGCCGCCTGCCGCATAAGCTCCCTGGTCAACGCGTCGAGGCGCCCGGGGTTCTCCGAGCACAGCGGCGCCATTGTTCTGCGCACCGTCCTGCGGGTTCCAGGATGCATCAGCCCGAGTGGCCCGCAGATTGAAGCTAGCCCGTAGGCCGGCGCGCGAAGGCGACCAAGGACCGGGAAGACGACCCGCATCAATCGGTACTTCACGTACCCGAATCCGACGGCGGGCGCCACATCTCCCTGAACATATA
>DASCML010000026.1:0-5732 GCA_036010925.1 Dehalococcoidia bacterium
CTCGCTCTCACTTATGATGGCGCTGCCCCTGGAGCTCCCCGGTCTCTGGTCGCCAAGTTTCCGTCGGCGACCGAGCAGAACCGGGAGCTTGGTCGCCTCTTCCGGTTTTATGAGCGCGAATACCGGTTCTATACCGGGCTTGCCTCGACCGTCCCGGTTCGTGCCCCGGTGGCCTACTTTGCGGACCTGAATGAGGAAACGGGCGACTCCGTACTTCTGCTCGAAGATCTCCAGTACGCCGAACTCTGCGACCAGCTGGCGCCGCCGCCTGATACCGATCTGATGATCATCATCGACCGGGCTGCAGACCTGCACTCGACCTTCTGGGGTCGGGGCGACGAAGAGCCGGTTCAGTGGGTGCCAGCTTTCACAGATCCGATGAACGAAGGCGGTGTAGCTACCTTCCAGATGTCCTGGGCGCCCTTCGTCGAAAAGTTCGAGCACACCCTCAATCCCCGGATGAAGGTTCTCGGAGAGTCGTTCCCTGAACGGATGCCAGGGTTCATGGAGCGCCTCGCGCAACCGCCCACGACGCTGGTTCATGCCGATTACCGGCTCGACAATCTCTTTTTTGACAGGAGCTCCGGAGGCGACCCGCTCAGGGTGATCGACTGGCAACTGATCGGCATGGCCCGGGGTCCTTACGATGTGGGCTACTTCATGGCTCAGAGCGTGGAGCCAGAGAGAAGGGTACGCCTCGAGATGGACCTCCTCGCCCGCTACCACGATCGGCTCAAGAAGAACGGGATCGAAGGTTACTCAACCGAGGAATGTCTCGAGGATTACAAGCTTGCCATCCTGCTTTCGATGGCCATTCCGGTCAGCGCAGGAGGCGCGATGGACCTCGCAAACGACCGGGGTTATTCGCTGATAGAAGCGGCTGCCATCCGGGCGTTTGCCGCTATCGAGCATCTGGATGCTGACAGGATGTAGGCGCTATGCGCCGGCGGCGCCCGAATCCAGCCGCTACGATTCAGCACCATGGCTCCCTTCCCCACTTCGCCTGCAGTTATCACTGACGCCTGGCTCACGGAGGCTTTAATCGCAAGCGGGGTGCTTTCTGGTGGCGAGGTGGTCGGCCATGGCGTCGAGCCCGTCGGCGAGCATGGCGCCGCAGCACAAACGGTTCGGGTTCGACTGTCATTTGACGTGAGCGTGCCCGGATTGCCCGACACCGTCATCGCGAAGTTTGCTTCGCCGCATGTCTCATGGCGGGCTCTGGCGGCGGAAAGCGGGATGTACAGACGGGAAGTCCTTTTCTACGACGGACTCGCATTGCGCTGCGGCGACGTCGTCCCCGCTTGCCACTTCGCCAGGTTCGACCGCCCCTCTGGCGCTTTTGCGCTGCTCCTCGAGGACATGGCACCGGCGCGCGTGGGAAGCCTCGCGTCGCCCAGCGTTGGGGATGTCGAGTCGGCCCTGAACGCCATTGCCGCTGTCCATGCCCGGTTCTGGGACCACGCGTCTCGGATCCGCTGGCTCTTCAGCGAGAACCGCCCCGGGGTCGCCACGGCCCGGCAGGCGATGATTGAACAGGCGCTCCCTCAGTTTCTCGAGAACGATCCCGGGTTCGCCGCTAGCGCCACGGTGCGCCTCGCCCGGAGGTTAGCAGCAAGCTTCCAGAGCGCATCTGTGCTGTTGTCGGCCGACCCCGCGACCCTCGTGCATGGCGACTTCCACCTCCAGAACGTTTTCCTGCCCACCGAGCGGGGTGGCCGGCTCGCGGTCTTCGATTGGCAGACGGCTGCGAAAGCGGCCGGGCCAGTCGATGTGGCCAGGCTGCTCGGGACGTCTTTGACTCCCGACCAACGCCGGGAGTACGAACGACGGCTGCTTGAGCGGTACTGGAGAAGGCTCAGGTCGCTTGGCGTGGAAGAGTATGGCTTTGACGGTTGTTGGCGCGATTACCTCGCAGGTTTTGTGCTCAGCGCGTTCAGCAACGTACTAACGGGAGCGCGAATGGACCTCGGGCAGCGTGCCGATTTCGAGGCGGCGTCAGGTATTGACGTCGCAGCGTTCTTTGGGCGCACCGACGCGGCGATCGAGGATCACCAGGTGGAACAACTGCTATAGCCACCTATCTGCCGAACACTTTTGTGCTGGGTATGAAGGCGTTCGATTCTGGGCGCGATGAGGCTCGCATGCCAGACGCCCAGCTGGTGTCCTGCAGCGATCCCAACGAGCAGGGGTACGTTCACTTCGGTCCCCATAGCGACGGGATTTGGGACGGGAAAAGGTCATCAGCCGGGCAGGATCTCCAACTGTTCGGCGAGAGGCAACTCGAGGAATTGGTCGAACGCCGCCGATGGCAGCAGCAGTCATCCCCTCCAAGCTTGATATCGGCTTGTGTGGGGACCACGGTCCCGGGTGTATCTGCTTCGGGCCAAGGGAGCAGATAGAGACTTCAAAAGTCGTCTCAGGGCAAGGTTCGGTGAGGAGTTTGGGCGCCGAGCCGTGAGCTTCAAGCAACCGCCCCGCTAAAATCGTAAGCAGCACACAGCACGGTGGAACCTTATGACGGACAGACCTTCTCTTCTTCTCGATAACCTCGTCTTTCCCGAGGGCCCGCGGTGGCATAAGGGCCGCCTCTGGTTCTCCGATATACACGCCGGCGAGGTAGTGGCCGTCGATGAGAACGGCCAGCGGGAGACCATTGTGCGGGTCGGCGCTAAACCTTCGGGCCTAGGATGGCTGCCCGGCGGAGATCTGCTGGTCGTTTCAATGGAGGATCGGCGTGTTTTGCGATTCGATGGCCGCGAACTCAAGCAGCACGCCGACCTGAGCGGCCTCGCCGCGTTTTCCTGTAACGACATGGTTGTCGACGGTGGCGGGCGAGCCTACGTGGGCAATTTTGGTTTCGACCTCTGGGGTGGCGGGGAGCCAACTACGACGAATCTCATTCTTGTCACGCCGGACGGTGATGCGTCGACTGTGGCGACCGATATGTTCTTCCCGAACGGACCGGCGATCACTCCAGATGGGCGGACGCTCATCGTCGGTGAGTCGCGTGGCCGACGTCTTACCGCATTTGATATCGAAGGCGACGGGACGCTCTCTAACCGCCGCGTGTGGGCGGACCTCGGGGTGCCGCCTGACGGCATTGCTCTCGATGCTGAGAACTGTGTCTGGGTTGCCGTGCCTACGAACCCCGGCGCATTCATACGCGTGGCCGAAGGCGGAGAGGTGCGCCAGAGGATCGAGGTACCTGATGCGGCCGGCTACGCCTGCGCCCTCGGGGGAGCTGACGAACATACGCTCTTCATGCTCGAGGCCGGCTCCAGTAACCCGGGCGAAATCCAGGGTCCCGGAAACGGGCGCATCCGAACCATGAGCGTGGACGTTTCCAGGGCCGGCTGGCCGTAGGGGGGTAGTAGCAGCGCTTCAGGGCCTGGGTGGATATGGTGTGCCGACCAACTTCGGAACACCATGCGCCAGCCGAACTGTTGGACGCGCGAAAAGCGTGGGAAGCACGGGCTTCGACGGAGTATGTGCACAACTGCAGGCGGGAATGTCTCTGCTTCTGCGATTCGCCCATCACTCAAGGGATGTGGGAGGAGGCCATGTCGTCGATTTGGTTATCCTCGAAGGTTCGGCTTTCATGGATCCCCTGACCGTCGGTGTCCAGCACCGGCGCTTCATGACGGTCTCAATTCGCCTGAGACTGCCGCTCCATGTTGGCACGCTTCGCCGGGCGGCTTAGACAGCGTTATGGGGCGTGACATTCGGTGTAGGATGAACCGCCGCCCAATACTGTGTCGTGGCATCGGACACTCTCGGCCCTCGCCTACGCACACAGTACACAGCATTCTGATATACCATTGTGGGCGCATCAAAGAACGGACCGGCACCGGGGAACCCCAATGAGATACAGCCTCCGCAAGTACTTCGAAACACCCTCCCCCGATGAAGCGTTACTGGGCCGAGCTGAGCGGGTCCCAGTACCTGAGAAGCACTTCATCCTGGGCACGCCACTTACCGGGCCTTGGCCCGAAGACGCTCGTATGGCCCAGTTCGGAATGGGTTGTTTTTGGGGTGCCGAGAAGTTCATGTGGCAACTGGAGGGCGTGTACTCGACCTTCGTCGGCTACTCCGGTGGCTACACGCCGAATCCCACCTACGAGGAAGTACTCACCGAGCGGACCGGCCACAACGAGGTTGCGATGGTGATTTACCGGCCGGAGCTCGTGCCGTATGAGCGCCTGCTCAAAGAATTCTGGGAGAACCACGATCCCACCCAGGGGATGCGCCAGGGCAACGACATCGGCACTAGGTACCGTTCGGCCATCTACACGTATGGAGACGACCAAATGGCGACGGCCACGAAGTCTCTTGAGCGATACCAGGAGATCCTGGCGGCCAGGGGCTTCAGCCATATAACAACCGAGGTTATCCCTTCGGATGAGTTCTACTACGCGGAGGAGCATCACCAGCAGTACCTGGCGAAGTTTCCCTGGGGTTACTGCAACCACGGTTACTGCCAAGCCCGGTACGAGTAGGTCATCTGTGGCGACCGCTTGCCGGCCGTCAGCAGCGGGCCTCGCGCCCCACGTTTACAATTTCCGGCAGTACGCAGTATGAGGTTCCCATGTTTGTCTCTGACCGCGCCGGATTCGACCCCCAGCGCCTGGCCAAGATCGATGAACACCTTCTTCGCCGTTACATCGAGCCGAAAAAGATCTCCGGTGCCCTCACGTTGGTCGCGCGACACGGCGAACTAGCCCATCTATCACCCCTCGGGATGATGGACCTCGAGCGTGAGAAGTCGATGCAGGAGGACACTATCTTCCGCATCTATTCGATGTCGAAACCGATCACCTCTGTTGCTCTGATGACTCTCTGGGAGGAGGGGGGCGTCCAATTATCGGATCCCGTTCACCGGTTCATTCCTGCGTGGCGGGACCTGCGCGTCTATAGCTCCGGTACTCATCCGAATTACGTGACCGTGCCGGTCGAACGCCCGATGACCGTCAAGGACCTGCTGACCCATCAGTCGGGCCTTACGTATGGCTTCTTGAATCGGACGAACGTCGACCTTGCCTACCGAACCGTCGGCATCGGATCAGCGGAGATCGGCCCGCGAAGCGCCGCGCCGAGCAGCCTTGCCGAGATGATGGAGAAATTGGCGGAGATCCCGCTTGAGTTTTCCCCCGGTCAACACTGGAACTATTCAGTCTCGACGGATGTACTCGGTCACCTGGTAGAGGTGATTTCGGGCCAACGCTTCGACGACTTCCTGGCCGAACGGATATTCGAACCCCTCGGGATGAACGACACCGGCTTCAGTGTGCCGATGGAGCAGGCCCATCGGCTCGCGGCAAATTATGGTCGCGGCGCTGACAAGAAGTTGGAGCTTGGCGACGACCCGGTGGACAGCAGCTATCTCAAGCCACCCTCATTCCTTTCCGGGGGCGGTGGCCTGGTGTCGACTGCCGGCGACTACTGGCGTTTTTGCCAGATGTTGCTCAACGGCGGTGAGCTCGACGGTGAGCGTGTTCTCGGACCGCGAACGATCGATTTGATGACCATGAATCAACTGACGGGAGGCGGTGATTTGCCTCAGCGCAGTGTCAGCCTGTTCAGCGAGACTCAGGACAGGGGTACCGGGTTCGGGCTCGGGTTCGCCGTGCTCATGGACAATCGGGAGGCCGGTGGAAGCTCGGTGGGTGAATACAACTGGGGCGGCGCCGCGAGCACTATCTTCTGGAACGACCCGGCGGAGAATCTGGTCGTTA
>DASCML010000027.1:0-6873 GCA_036010925.1 Dehalococcoidia bacterium
ACCAGAGGTTTGTCGACAATTTTGTGGACCGCGAAATTTCTATCGGCGACTATGTTCTGACTGGTGGCGAACTCCCGGCGATGGTCTTGGTAGACTCGGTGGCGCGGCAACTTCCAGGAGCCCTAGGAGACGATCGCTCGTCGGCGGACGAATCGTTCGCAGATGGTCTGCTTGAGCACCCGCAGTACACTCGCCCGGCGGAGTATCGTGGCTGGCCCGTTCCAGATGTGCTCCTCGGGGGGCGTCATGTAGACATTGAGCGCTGGCGCGCGGAGCAGCGGATCGAGCGAACCGCGGCCCGTCGTCCCGATCTGCTTACTCCATCGAATGCGCTGCTGCCTTCCACCAAAAGGCCGAAGAAGCTTAAGGGGCTCAGGGTCCGTCCAGCCACTGAGGAAGACATCCCGGCAGCGGCGTTACTTATGGCGGCCGAATCGCCCGCAGCCAACGGACAGAAGGAAACGTTCGAGAGCGCCCGTGCCTCTTTGTTGGCTCGCCTTACCCTTAAAGCGGACGTCTTCTTGGTCGCCGAGGCGGGTGACCGCGTCGTTGCGTTGCTCACAGGAGTGGCGGTAGGGGATCGAGGACAGGTTGACTGCCTCCTAACGGACACGTCGGTGAGGCGATCTGGAGCAGGCTCGGCTCTTCTTGAAGCCGCAACCAGGCAGCTTGGGGAGCAGGGGTGTCGGACCCTCACGGCCATCGTGCCCGATCAGAATTTGCAGGCCATGGCTCTCTTCGAGAGCTGCGGATGGGCCAGAGGCACAGGGGCGGTCTACTCGGCCGAAGCCCGTCTGGCCGAAGGTTAAGACCGCCATCTCTCTGCTGGTGGACCCCTTGGCTTGCCGGCGCTGCTAGTGCTCCAGGCGTCACCAACGCCGGCGGGGGCGAGTCTTGTAGCGGAGACCGAATCGCTCCATTGCGACCGTTCGAATATGGTGAGCCGCCTCTTCGGGAGAGTCCGTGATCAGGAGTCGATCGATGTCGATCTGGTCTACGGTCCCGCTTTCGAGCAGGGTGTTCCGCATGAAATCAATCAGTGGCTCCCAGAACCAGGTGCCCATCAGGACCAACGGCAGGTCGCGGGCTTTCCCGGTCTGAATAAGGGTCTGGGCTTCGAACACTTCGTCCAGTGTTCCGAGGCCGCCCGGAAAGGCGATGAACCCGTACGAGTACTTGGCGAGCATCACCTTGCGAATGAAGAAGTATCGGAATGTGAACACTCGATCGAGGTATGAGTTCGGGTCCTGCTCCAGCGGAAGCGCAATGTTGCAACCTACCGTAGCGCCCCCGGCCTCTTTCGCGCCTCGATTGGCGGCTTCCATAATCCCCGGGCCGGCGCCGGTCATCACCGTGAACCCGGTGTCGGCAAGCGCACTCCCTGTTGCGCGGGCCAGCTGATAGTTGGGATCTTCTTCCTCGAGACGGGCTGACCCGAAGACGGTCACGCAGGGGCCGAGAAAGTGCAGGGCTCGAACCGCGCGAATATACTCGCTGAAGACCCGCGCCATGTGGCGCAGCTCCCAGCCGCGATTTTGAGGTCCTTCGAGAAAGCCATGTTTCTCTCCGTTGGCGGGCTGCGATAGTAAACCCGTTTGTGGTGTTGCCTGACCGTCGGTCTTCACTCCGGAGATCGTCGTTGCATACGCCTGTTCACTCAACTCTGGTCCTATCGGCGAACTGGGTTGCGCGGGCTCTGCGGTGCTCCCATCGGCCCGATTTGTTGACCCCATCACCCGTCCTGGATGCGCAGCGAAGCCCTCGAACTTCCTGACGGCCCCGCTTTTAGGCGACCAGCAGCCCCTTGGGAGCCTCGTTTAGCACAGCTTCCGCCCAGGTTTGTTGTGGCACGTGTCTAGCCCAAGAGTGGCTAGCTGGCCGGGGAGATCCGTATATCAGGCACCGCGGAGCGTGGCTCCCAGCACCTGCTCCAGCCGCCGCAGTAAACCTTGTTGCATTCTTGCGACGTCGGAGTCGGTCAGTGTCCTGTCTTCTGCCTGGTAGGCGAGCGCGATCGCAAGTGACTTCTTCCCGTCCGGGACGCCGGCACCGTGGTATTCGTCAAAGATCGAGGCCATTATTCGGATGCCTCCCGAGTGCTGCGACCGCACGATTTCGAGCACGCTGACAGCCGGCGTACTTTCGTCGATAACGAGCGAGATGTCCTGGCGAACTGCCGGATAACGAGGTAGGCGCTTATAGGCGGGGCGCTCTGGTAACGCTGCGATGAGTTCCTCCAGCCATAGCTCCACCAGAAAAACGGGCTCTTCGAGGTCGAACGGCCCCGCCGTGGCGGGATGGACCTGGGCGACGACTCCTGCGGTTTCCTCCCCGACTTTGATTAGCGCCGTATGACCTTCCAGCAAACCGTGCTCTGTCCTCGGCTCGAATGAAGCCTTGATGCCGAGCGCATCGAAGATCGACTCGGCAGTTCCTTTCGCATCGAAGAAGTCAAGGCGCTCCTCGGTCGCCCGACCCCAGCGGTCCTCCCTGCTTCCGCCCAGTGTCGCCGCCAGGACCGGCCTCTCGTGAGGGAGGTCTGCTTCTGTTGGCAGGTACTCGACGCCGATCTCGAACAGGCGAAGACCAGTCTCCTCGTGGCGACGATTTCCTGCGAAGGCGCTCAGCAGTGAAGCTCGGAGGCTCGTCCTGAGGTACGTGTGCTGCGCGGCCGAGGGATTCATGACCGCGAGGGGGTTCATTCGCCTCGTGTCCGTGGAGGGCACCACTCGTCCCAGACTGTCCATGTCGCTGAGCGAATAAGTGATGATTTCCTGGTATCCGAGCCCGACCATCAGATCCCGCAGTACTTCCCTAAGGTCCTCGAGAGGCCGGGGGGTCGGTTCCGGGAGTCCGCCTTGAAGTGATGTGGCAGGCAGACGCTCATAACCGTGGATGCGGATTATCTCCTCGATCACGTCGTCCGGTATTTCGACATCGGGCCGCCAGGGCGGAGGTGTGACCACGAAGGCGTCGCTCGCGGGCTGGTCGCAGGTGAAGCCCAGGTCTCCGAGGATGCGAAGCACCTCTTCACCGGGGACAGCGATTCCAAGCACCCGCTCAATCCGTTCTGCGGTGACGATGATCGCCGGAGTTTCTGCCGACCCCGGGTAAAGGTCGACCAGTCCTTTCGCGATTCTCCCTCCCGTCAGTTGCTCCAAGAGGTGTAAGGCTCTCCTCTGTGCGTACTCTGCCATCCAGGGCCCGATGCCCTTCTCAAATCTGAGCGACGCCTCTGAGCGCAGCTTGAGGCGCCCGGAAGTCCGACGAATAGACCCCGGCACGAAGTTGGCTACCTCGAGGAGGACTGTCTTCGTCGAGTCGCTTACCTCGCTGTTGCCTCCTCCCATGATCCCGGCAATTCCGACTGGGCCACCGCCGTCACAGATCACCAGCATTTCCGGATCGAGCACGCGATCCACGCCATCCAGTGTTGTCAGCCGTTCGCCGTGGGCCGCGCGCCGGGCCACTATCTTTTGATCCCGCACCAGATCGTAGTCGAAGGCGTGAAGTGGCTGTCCAGTTTCCAGCATCACGTAGTTGGTGATGTCGACTACGTTGCTCAATGGCCGCATTCCGTGCTTCAGAAGTCGGTCCTGCATCCAGGCCGGCGACGACCCGATCTTCACGTCTTCGATTACCGAGGCGGTGAAACGACGGCAGAGGTCGGGCGCTTCGATCGAGATATCGATGAAGTCTCCGACCGGCCCACTGGGTTCGCTAAAGGATCGACTGGGCTCACGCAGAGATACTCGGGTAAACGTTGCAACCTCCCGGGCGAACCCGAGAACGCCGAGCAGGTCCGCGCGGTTGGAGGACGTTGAAATATCGAAGACGGTGTCACCGAGCACGTCGCCAAGTGGCGCTCCGACTGGAGAGTCGCCCGGCAGAACGAGGATCCCCTCATGTTCATCACTCAATCCGAGTTCCTTTTCGCTGAGTACCATGCCTGCAGAGTCGACCCCCCGGATTGGTCGGAGCTTGAGAACCGCGGGCTTTCCCGAGTGCCCGTCTATGAGGGTTGCCCCCTCGGTCCCGAAGGCAACTCGCTGACCGGCTTCGATATTCGGAGCGCCGCAGACCACCTGTTGGTACCCGCTTCCCGTTTCGACCGTCGCGAGGCGCAATCGATCGGCGTTCGGGTGCGGATCTACGGAAATGACCTCGGCGACGGTGACTTTTTCGGCGTCCCAGTCGGCGCCGATGGTTTCCCAGGACTCAACCTCTGCGGTGGCGTCGATCAGGCGTCGCGCGAGTTCCTCGACCGGTAGGTTGACATCAACGTATTCGTGCAGCCACTTCAGTGAGAGCTTCATTCAGGTCCCCTAGAACTGGCGGAGAAACCGCATGTCATTCGCGTAGAAATGGCGGATGTCTTCGATTCCCCAGCGAAGGAGGGCAACCCGTTCGACTCCAAGTCCGAAAGCAAACCCTGTGTAGCGGGAGGAGTCGTAGCCTGAGTTGTCGATGATTTCCGGGTGCACCATCCCGGCTCCCAATATTTCGATCCAGCCGGTGCCGTGGCAAGTGTGGCAGGTGGAATTCTCACCTCTGCAGATGAAACAGTCGATCGCCATTTCCACGCCGGGCTCGACGAACGGGAAATAGCTGTGATGGAAGATCACTTTCCGATCTGAGCCGAACATCTCGCGGGCGAACTCGTAGAGCGCACCCTTTAAGTCACTCATTCTGATCCCGTCGTCGACAGCCAGTCCTTCGATCTGCGTGAGCATCCATTCGTGTGTGGCGTCCGTAGCCTCGTGCCGGTAGCATTTGCCGGGTACAAGTACCCGTATTGGTGGTTCACTTTTCTCCAAAACCCTGATCTGATTTGGAGTGGTGTGCGTTCGGAGAAGCATGCTGCGTTCTCCGTTCACTAGGGTGTCCACCCAGAAGGTGTCCCACATGTCCCGCGCCGGGTGATCTTCGGGAATCCGAGCCGCTTCGAAATTGTAGTAGGCCCATTCGACCTCGGGCCCTTCGACGACACGAAACCCCATGTCGGTGAAGGCGCGGATGCAATCGCGGAGCGTCTGCGTCACCGGATGCAGTCTTCCCACAGACTGAGGCCGCCCAGGGAGCGTCACGTCGAGTGCGCCGGCGGTGGTGAGGTCTGAGATCTCAGACTGGCTGAGCTCCTTCCGCCGCACTTCGAGCGCCTCCTCCAGGGTTGTGCGGAGCACGTTTGCGCCGGCGCCAAAGGCGGCGCGCCCTTCGGCGGGCTGGTCCTTGATTGAGCGGAGAAGCATCGTGATACGGCCCTCCTGCCTGCCCAGCCACACTGCCCGCCAGGCGTCGATTTCGGCCGAGGACGAAGCTCTGGTGAGGGCGTTAGATGCCTCTTCGCCGAGTGCATCGAACGAAATGTTGGAGTTCGTCATCGTCGGACGAGTATACCGGGCGTTGCGTAGCGTGCCCGGCCTTTCGGTCCCCCGCTGAGGCTCGCTCTTTCGCCCCGGAAATCGGCTTGTATGAAGCCTTTGTTTCGAAATATCGATGAAACGTTGGGGTAACAAGGTCGTCACAACTTCCACCTACTTTCTCAGGGAGGACTTGCCCCATCACGGGTTGAGAGGTGTGTTTCATGCAGCGATCAATAACTTTGCTTTGGAGACCAGCCGCCATTGCCATCGGGGCGATGTTGGCATTGGCGTTCTTCTCAGCGGCCAGCGCGCAGGAGGGAAACCAGGTCGAGGACCTCCTTGCCGCGATCGACACATTCTGGCTGCTATTCGCAGGGGCGCTGGTATTCCTGATGCAGGCTGGGTTTGCCATGCTCACGGCCGGTTTTGTCCGGGCCAAGAACACCGCGAACATCCTTATGAAGAATATGGTTGATGCTATGGTTGGAGGTCTGTCGTTCTGGGCCGTCGGCTGGGCATTCGCCTATGGCGCGAACGATTCCTCCAACGGATTCATCGGGGTCGGGAACTTCTTCCTCGAAGACTTCGATGCGTACGCTTCCTGGTTCTTCCAGTTCGCATTCGCGGCTGCTGCCGCCACGATCGTGGCCGGCTCCTTGGCAGGAAGGCTGAAGTTCTCCGCGTACCTCACGTACACAGTTGTCATCACTGCCGTGATTTACCCGATCGTGGTTCACTGGGCATGGGATGGGAACGGCTGGATGACAGCCTTCCGAGACGACCCATTCATCGCCAACGGATATATCGATTTTGCGGGCTCCGGCGTCGTTCACATGGTGGGCGGTATCGCCGGCCTCGTCGGAGCGATCATTCTCGGACCGCGGACCGGAAAGTTCGGTCCGGGGAGGAGAGTCAATGCGATTCCTGGCCACAGCATCGCCCTTGCGACGCTGGGGATGTTCATCCTGTTCTTCGGGTGGTACGGGTTCAACCCGGGTTCTACGCTGCAGCTCAGCGGAGGAGCGTACGCCCTGGCCGGCAAAGTGGCAGTGACCACAACACTCGCAGCGGCCGCCGGAGGCGTTTCGGCCGTCGCGCTGTCCAAACTCCTGACCCACCGCTATGACCCGGGCCTGACGATTAACGGCATCCTTGCCGGCTTGGTCGGGATTACGGCCGGGTGTGCAACGGTCGAACCATGGGCTGCTGTGGTAATCGGGGCTGTTGCAGCACCGGTTATGTATGTCGGGGTCTTGGCGCTCGATCGTTTGAGGATCGACGACCCGGTCGGTGCGTTCCCGGTGCACGGTTGTGCGGGCCTCTGGGGAGTACTTGCCGTCGGACTACTGTCATCAGAGTCGGGCGTTGCTGCTGCCGGCTACGGGGATCCTTCGAACTATGGGCTCCTGCTTGGTGGAGGGATCGAACAGCTCTGGGCGCAGATCGTCGGAGTGGCTGCGATCATCGGTTGGGTGACTTTGACTGCGGCAGTTCTTTTCGCGGTGATCAA
>DASCML010000028.1:0-7691 GCA_036010925.1 Dehalococcoidia bacterium
TGAGACAGTGTGCGCATGAAGTTTCGCTGGCGGCCGCGAAGAGGCAACAGGTCCCCCGCTGGCTGGGTAGTGGTCGGGCTCGGAAACCCCGGTGAGCACTACGCGCCGACGCGCCACAACGTCGGCTTCTGGGTGGTGAACGAGCTTGCGAGGCGGGCCAAGGTCCAGCCGAAAGCCTCAGGCCGAAACATGTCGATTGCGGTGGGGTCCATCGCTGGCGAGCAAACTGCGCTCGTAAAACCGAGAACGTTCGTGAATAACTCTGGCGCCGCCGTTCGCGATGCGCTCGGCGCTACCGGCGCGGACATCGACCACACGATCGTCGTCTACGACGAGCTCGACCTGCGGGCGGGTGCCCTGAGGATACGCCAGGGCGGCGGCCACGGGGGTCACAACGGATTGAGAAGCATAGGCGCTCATGCTGGCCTGGAATTCACACGGATTCGGATCGGAATCGGGCGACCCACCGAAGCGGGGGAACCATCCTGGGATCCGGAAATAGTTTCAGGCTGGGTCCTCGGTAAGCCGGACCGTGAAGACAAGGAGCCCTTGGAGGAGGCTGTCCGCGGGGCAGCCGACGCGATCGAGGTCATCATCACCGATGGAGTCGACTCAGCTGGCAATCGCTTCAACCAACGCTGACGAAAGCGTCGGCAGCTTCCTGCCAGTTACCGAAGTAGCCCTGGACGTCGGAGTTGGGCGCGCCTCGGGCATCTTCGAATCGCTCCGTGTCCATCAGCGCGTCGACCAGTCCGGCCGGAAAAAGCGCCTCGGCACGGCCGCGAGGCAGCTGCGATCGGTGGGCCGCGATCGCGGAGCGCTTCACCGCGGCCAGCCTCCCGATGGCCAACGAGTAGTGCGCTTCGTCCCGACCGAGGGACTCAGCTGGCGGATTCGGGGGCTCTCCCATCATCGACCGACAACGTTTCCACTGGGGAACGAACAGTCCCGGCGCAAACACAGGGAAAAGCAGCGCCGGCCTCCGGTAGGCCTCTGCCTCTTTCCACGCGGTCGTGACCCATTCGTGTACCGCCAGATGGTCCGGGTGACCGTACGCGCCATCTGCACCAAGCGTAAGGACAACCTGAGGAGCACAGGCCACGATGGCCTTGGCCACTCGCGCACTGTGCGAGACTCCCGTTCGAAGCCCGCCGTCGACCAGACCCCAGCACTCCGGGGGCGCAGCGCCAAGCAACTCGCAGGAGGCACCGAGCTCCTGCACACGCTTCTCGGCGAGCGGAGGACGATGGAACGGCAGCCCGTCATAGCGCTTGCCGGCTCCGCCGGCACTGGCACAGACGACGCGACAATCCCACCCACTGAGAGCGGCAGCGGCCATGGTCGCGGCGAAACTGTACGACTCATCGTCGGGGTGCGGGATCACAGCAAGGAGCGTCGGCACGAGGGGATCGTAGCAGGAAGCCGGCTCGACCCCTGATTTGCGGAGCTTGGTTCACCGGCGGCCACACTTCGCTGTAGTCTACGAAGGATGGCTTCTCGCGGAGCACCACGGAAGGTCGCAATCACCGGGCTCGGGGCAGTCACCCCAGCGGGCAAGAACGTGGCCACGTTCTGGAGCAACCTAGTGAACGGCCGGTCTGGCATCGGACCCCTCACTCTGGCGAACCCAACGGGACACGTTCTACGGGTCGCTGGCGAGGTCGATGACTGGGACCCGACCGAGTACATGGACCGCAAAGCCGCTCGCCGGATGTCCCGTTTTTCGCAGCTCATGGTGGCCGCCGCTGCCCAAGCCTTCAAGGACTCGGGCCTCGACCTCAACGCCGAAGACCGCGACGGGATCGCCGTTCTCATCGGGAATGGCGGTGGCGGTTACCCCGACATCCAGGTCGCGGGGCAGACGCTCGTCGAACGCGGCGGAAACAAGATTGAACCTCTCTACCTCCCCAAGACACTTGGCAACATGGCCGGCGCACAGGTCGCTCTGATATTCGGGTTGCGCGGCTACAACGGCACCATCGTCACTGCCTGCGCAGCCGGAACCCAGGCAATCGGAGAGGCGATGCACCTCGTCAGGAGTGGTCGTGCCGACATTGTTCTGACGGGGGGATGCGAGGCCGGCATTTGCGAGTTGGGTCTCTCTGCCTTTAGCGTGATGAAGGCACTCACCGCCTGGGACGAGGATCCGACCAAGGCCAGCCGTCCCTTCGACCTCACGAGAGACGGCTTTGTGCCCTGCGAAGGCGCCGGGGCGATCATCCTCGAGAGCGAGGAGCACGCCCGGAGCCGGAGTGCCACCATCTACGCTGAGCTCGCCGGGTTCGGCTGCACCAGCGATGCATTCCATATCGTTGCACCCCCTGAAGACGGCGAGGGAGCCGCTCGGGCGATGGCCGCAGCGCTCGATGATGCCGGCGTCGGAACCGGCGAAGTCGACTACGTGAACGCCCATGCGACGAGCACACCAGCCGGCGACACTGCCGAGACGAACGCCATCAAGCGGGTCTTTGGCGAGCATGCGCAGCGGCTGGCGATCAGCGCCACCAAGAGCCTGATCGGCCATGGCCTGGGAGCGAGCGGCGCGATGGAAACTGTCGCCACTATCAAGACCATCAACGATGGTGTAATTCATCCAACCATCAACCTAGACCACCCGGATCCGACGTGCGACCTGGACTATGTCCCACACGAAGCTCGCAAAGCCGAAGTTCGCGTTGCGCTCAAGAACAGCTTCGGATTCGGAGGCCAGAACTCGTGCCTGGTCCTGAGGCACTGGGAAGCGCCAACCCCCTAACCCTGCGGTCGGCGAGCTCATCTAGTCAATCGGTCGGTTTCACGGGCTCCGGGGTCTCGTCGAGAAGATTATCCAGCGGCTGGACATCGAAGAATTTCGCAACACGTGCATCTTCTTCGCTGCCTATGGCGGTGTGAGGCGCTTGGCTACTGGGCACGGGGTTGTGATTGCTATCTACTCTCCGCACCTGCAGGTCACCAGCTCGACCAGCAACCCGACTCTCTTCTACGTGCTCTTCTTCGCCCCGGTAATTGTCCCACGCGAACAGCTGCCTGAACTTCTCCGGACGATCTCGCTCGAGATGCCGACCACATATGCTGCTGACGCTGCGAGAGCTTCACCGACGAACCTCCCGGGCACCAACCTTGGGAAAGCGATGGGCAGCATGACGCCGGCTGGTCCGGGGCTCTAGCCGGCGGCGCCGCCTTGCGTCGGATCGGGAGCCAACTCAGCCCGGCGGCGCCGTGCAACCGCCTCGTCTTCTCCGGCGAGGGCCTCTTCCTTCTGAGCCTTCTCAGTCTCGTAAGTCATGCTGTACAGGTTGGCGTAGATCCCGTCCTGCTCAAGGAGTTCGTCGTGCGTACCCATCTCGGCGATACGGCCTCGGTCCAGGACAATAATCCGTGTGGCTTCGCGGATCGTGCTCAACCGGTGGGCAATCACGAACGACGTTCGGTTCTTGAGAAGCTCGCGCAGCGCTTTCTGGATCACCACCTCTGTCTGCGTATCAACGTAGGCGGTGGCCTCATCTAGGATCAGAATTCGCGGCTGTGCGAGGATAGCGCGTGCGAAGCTCAGGAGCTGGCGCTGGCCAACACTCAGGTTTTGGGCGCGCTGTTCGAGGACGGTTTCGTACCCGTCTTCGAGTCGGTCGATAAACTCGTCCGCACCGACAGCCGTCGCCGCCGCCACGACTTCCTCGATAGGTGCGTCGGGCCGGCCGTAAGCGATGTTCTCCCAAATAGTGCCGCTGAACAGATAGGGATTTTGAAGCACGACGCCCATGAATTGTGTGAGGGAGCGTCGCTTAATGTCTCGGATATCGTGTCCATCCACAAGAACGGCGCCCTCCGAAACTTCGTAGCCACGGCTGATCAGCGAAGTGATGGTCGTCTTTCCAGCTCCGGTCGCTCCGACCAGCGCGATCGTTTCGCCGGCTTCGACGTGAAGATCAATGTCCTCAAGAACTGGCGTGCCTTCGGTGTACCAGAAAGAAACATGATCAAAGTCCACCCGCCCTTCGACCTCGGTGAATTCGAGAGCGTCGGGCGTGTCCTGGATCCTAGCGGGTGTATCGAGCACCTCGAAAATCCGGCCGCCACCGGCCATGGCCCTCTGGAGCATCGTGTACTGCATCACGAGATCGCGGATAGGGTCGAAGAACCGGGCAACCGAGAGAGTGAAGGTCGTCAGGATGGCGACGAGAACGGCTACGTCAACACTATCGGCACCCAGAGCCCGCAGGCCACCGACGATGATGACGGCGGCGGTTGCGATTGCGACCGACATCTCGATGACCGGCATGATTGCTGCGGTGAGCATCCCAGCCCAGATGTTGGAATTTCGGTTTTCCTGGTTCAGCTGGTCGAATCGGCGGGCATTTTCGCCCTCCCGGGACATCGATTGAACCGTCCGCACCCCCGACACATTCTCGGCGAGGGTCCCGTAGAGGGCACTGATCTTGATTCGGGTGTCCACGAAGGCCTTCCTGGCGTGGACAGACCAGAACACCATGATTGCGACAAGGGGCGGCACAATCGCGAAGGTCACGAGGGCGAGCTGCCAATCGAGGAGGAGCAGCGTGGTGATGATGATTGAGAGCCCGATGATGTCGGCCAAGAAAGTGAGGGAGCCGCTCGAAAGGAGCTCCTGCATCACCTGCACATCGCTTGTAAGGCGGCTGATCATGCGGCCGACTTCCATCTCGTCGTAGAAGCTGAGTGAGAGGCCCTGCATGTGATCGTACATCTGGGTCCGGAGCTTCAAGAGCAACCTGTTCCCGAGCTTGGCCGTCGCAAGTAGCTGACCCATCAACGCGGCCCAGCCAAAGAGGGCCATCACGACCATCGTGCCCATCAGCCACGCCACCTGAGTACCGTTCTGCTCGATCCCGGCCTTCACGGCGAATCCGATCAGGAGGGGCTGCAGGTACGTGGTCGAGGCCACCACGATCATGCAGACTGCGGCCACCGATGCAAGCCACTTCTCTTCCATGAGATAGGGCATCAATCGCTTGACGACGGTGGAGTCGTAGGCCTTGCCGAGCTCCTCGTCGTCCCAGCCGTCGTAGCCCCGATGCCTGACAATCGCGTGCGGCCCACCACGCTGCCCGCCGATGCCGGTGCTCCACCCGCCTGCGCCGCCACCTCCCCAGAAGACCATTACGAGCCACCTCCAGCAGAGGTGCCGGCAACGTCAGACTCCGCCTTTTGCTGGATACGGGCCGCCAGCGCCTCTTCCTGATCCTTCAACTCAAGGTCATAGATGCGGCGATACAGGCCATCTTCGGCAAGCAGCTCAGCGTGCTTGCCCCGCTGCACGATCTTCCCGTGATCGAGGACGACGATTTCGTCGGCCCGCATCACAGTCCGAAGACGCTGAGCAATAACGAAGGTTGTGCGCCCCTCCATCAGGTCGGTCAGCGCTGCCTGGATCAGAAGCTCAGTCTGCGTGTCCACGCTCGAAGTGCTGTCATCAAAGACGAGCATGCGAGGATTCATCAGGATCGTTCGGGCGATCGCAATACGCTGGCGCTGACCGCCGGACAGAGTCACACCACGCTCGCCCACCCATTCGTCGTAACCACCGGGAAGGCTAACGATGAAATCATGGATCCTGGCAGCTTTGGCAACCCTCTCAATCTCCTCCTCGGAGGCGTCGGGTTTCCCATAGGCGATGTTGTCTCTGATCGTTCCAAGAAAGAGAAAGACGTCCTGCTGAACGATGCCGATGTCTCGACGCAGGGAATTGATTTGTAGGTCGCGGACGTCGTTGCCATCCACGGTCACCCTTCCCGCGGTGACGTCGTAGAAGCGGGGAATCAAGTTCACGACAGTCGACTTGCCACTTCCGGTTGGTCCGAGCAATGCGACCACTTTGCCGGGTTCGGCATCGACATTGATATCGGTCAGGACTTCACTGACGTTGTCGTAACCAAAACTGACACCCTCGAAGCGTACGTGCCCGCGGGAGTCTTTGAGCGGAATGGCATCGAGCTTTTCCTGGACAGCAGACTGGGCGTCAATCAACTCAAACACTCGCTCCGCTGACGAGATGGCCCGGGAGACCATGTTCACGATCATGCCGGTGGAGCGGATCGGCACCTGCAGAAGGTTGAGCCAAAGAGCGAAGGTGAGGAGTTCGGCCGGCGAGAGATTACCCTCGGAGATAAGGAAGGCGCCGACACCGACAGTGAGCGCGATCTGAAACACGGAAAGACCCTGCATCACTGGCTGATGCTTGGCCATCATCACACCCTGCGAGTAACTGAGGTCGGCCTGCTCCTTCGCTACCTTGTAGAACTTCCGGCTCTCGTACGGCTCCTGACTGAACGCCTTCACAACCCTGATCCCCGAAAGACCCTCTTCGGCGACCTGTGTCATCTGGGCCTGGTTCTCCTGTATTTCCAGCCACAGGGGCCTCATCTGGGCACTGACAATGCCGGACCGAAACATGATGACTGGAACCGTGACAAGGCTAACGAGTGCCAGTTGCCAGTTGAGCCAGAACATTCCGCCCAGCGCAACCCCCATGAGCAGCACAACGTATGCCAGCCGGAGCACGCCCATGTTGAGAAACATCCGAAGAGCTTCAACGTCCGCCGTTGCCCTGGACATCACCTGCCCTGTCTGCATCTTGTCGTGATAGGCGTAGCTCAGTTGCTGGAGGTTCTCGTAGATCTGATTCCTTATGTCGTAGGAGATCTTCTGGGCCATCGACTCCCCGAGAAACTGCTGGCCAAATGCAGCTATGCCACGACCGACCGCAATCGCAATAATGCCCAGGGAGGCCAGGACGATCAGCATCTCGTTGCCATCGAGCCCGACGATCTTGCCATCCTCGTCCTGTACGGGCTCGAGTCCAAACTCAATCGACGCTCCGACCAGGAGCGGACTGACCATCACGAAGACGCCAGCCACGATCATGCAAACCCACGCAAGGGTGAACGGAGCCTTGTACGGCTTGATGTAGTGGAGCAGGCGGAGGAGGTGTCTCACAGGGGCATTTCCAGAGCCAAAACGGTATCACACCTTTACGCGAAGGTGAAGTTTGAATTTGGTTCCGCTCTGGTCGCTGAGCGGGTTCGATTGGTGCCACGAGCCTCCCGGTGTCGTACGCTTCTCGGCGGAGCGGACAGAGCGCAAGAACGCGCTTTTTTCGCAACTCCGCCAGGAGCTCGCAGATGATCACGGTATTCGCCGGCGGCGTCGGCGCTTCCCGGTTCCTCCAGGGCCTGCTGTCCGTGGTCGAACCCGCGGACGTAATCGTGATTTCGAACACTGGCGATGACGTTGAGATGTTCGGTCTCCACGTGTCGCCGGACGTCGACATTGTCATCTATGCCCTCGCCGGGATGGCCGTTCCCGACAAAGGATGGGGAATCGCCGGTGACACCTTCGACGTCGTTGACCAACTCGAGCAGTTTGGCTATCCGCGCTGGTTCAATCTCGGCGATCGCGATATTGCGACTTCAATTCACCGCACTCGTCTACTTCGGGATGGCGTACCCCAGCACCAAGTTATAGCCAACCTCGTTGAAGCATGGGGCCTCGGCTGCGCGATTCTACCTATGACCAACCAGAGGGTTTCGACAGTAATCGAAGGGCCTGATGGACCCGTCGACTTCCAAGACTACATGGTCCGGCTCGGCACCGATGTAGCCGTGAAGGACATTCGCTTCGATGGGGTCGACGCCGCCAGCCCGGCGCCCGGGGTG
>DASCML010000029.1:0-8785 GCA_036010925.1 Dehalococcoidia bacterium
CACTTTCCCCTTTGGGTTTCCACGTTTCAGCGCAATGCCAAGGCTCGGCTCGGCTCACACGGAAGCATCATCGTAGCCGAGGAACAGACAGCGGGCAGAGGTCGGCAAGGGCGCTCTTTTTTCAGTCCCCCAGGGGAGAATCTCTATTTCACGCTTGTATTGAGGGGCAGGCCGGCTGAGTTTCGGGTGCTGCCAATTGCTGTGCCGCTAGCTGTGGCTCTGGCGATTGAGTCGACTGGGCTCAGGTGCGGAATCAAATGGCCGAATGACATCTGGATTGGGGGGCGTAAGGTCAGCGGGATTCTGATCGATAGCGAAGATTCGGGAGGCGACTTTGTTGCGCTTCCAGGGATCGGAATCAATGTGAACACCGACTTCTCCGAAGTACCGGAGCTGAAAGACACGGCGACCAGTCTCAGGTCCGAGCTGGGTCACGAGTTGATCCGCGAAGAGATGCTTGCGGAGCTCTGTAACTCCTTTGAGGAGCTCCTTTCAGCGCCGAGAAGTCAGGTCATCTCCTCGTATCGGGAGAGGTCGGTCGTGTTGGGGTTCGAGGTCGTCGTGGCGCGCAGGTCAGCGGAGCCGTTCGTGGCGATGGCCGAAGACATCGAGGAGGACGGCGCACTGAGCGTCCGCCTCAATAACGGCACCCTCCAATCACTGCACACGGGCGATGTCTCGCTCCGCCCGACCTAGGTTCGGCTCGACCTTTCGTACCCAGCCACTATTATCGAGATACCGATGACCACTAGTGAACCGATCCCCTTTCGTCGCAGCCGCGGCATGCGTGATCAGCTTCCCAGCGCGATGCGAACCTTTCGCAGAGTCGAGGATGCGTTTCGCGACGCCGCGGGGCACTGGGGGTATGAGGAAATCAGAACCCCAACTCTCGAAACCTACAGTCTGTTTACTGTCGCCGGGGGACTAACCCCGGAGGCGCTGTCGCGCGTATACACGTTCTTGGATTGGGATGGCTGGAGCGGTGAGCGAATCGTTGTCCGACCCGACTCGACTATCCCGGTCGCGAGGGCAGCGGTCGAAGCCGGGATGCCTATCCCCGCTCGACTTTCCTATGTCCAAAGCAGGTTCCTCTTTGCCGAGAATGAAGACGCTGAACAGTGGCAGTGCGGCCTAGAATTCTTAGGGGCGCCGGAAATTACCGGTGATGTCGAGGTGGCAACCGTTGGTTGCGATTTCCTGAGCGCTCTGGGGCTCGAACCGGTGTTGAGGCTTTCTCATGTCGGAGTGACACATGCAGCAGCCGCGCTCGTTGGCGGTGGGGAGGCGCCCGCAGATCTACGAGAAGTGAGGTCAGCACTCTCACCAGATTCTCCCGCGCTCGCGTTCATTGATGCTGCGCTCAATCCGACGCAAGGTGGTCGGCTCGCCCGCAACCTCAGGTCATTGGCGGAGAACTCCATTCCAGAGGTACTCCCCGCACTTGATGATCTTGATCGAGTCGCCTCCGCGCTTGTCGAATCCGGGCGGCGCGTCGTGATCGACCTGTCGATGCCTCATGACTTCGAGTACTACACCGGAGTGGTGTTGGAATTCGAGATTGGAGACATTCGGGTTGGCTCAGGTGGTCGTTACGCGCCCGGCTGGTCTGGTCTGACTTCGACCGCCTGCGGGGTGGCCCTGGGCGTTTCGCCGATCACGATGGCTCTGGGTGTCCGGGTGCCAGCCGAGCCGGTAGTTAGTGTTGTCGCAGATACTCCAGAGGACTACGGGCGCGCGGTGAAATTGGCCTCGGCCCTGCATCGCAGTGGAATCAACGCCTCGCTCGACTCGTCCCCCGGAGGGCCGTTTGCTGTCCGTGTGCGCGGGGAGCAGCTGTTCGCGGTTCGGCCGGAGGGCCAACAAGAGCTGTCCTCGCTGGATCAGCTCGTCGAACTGCTGATTGACGCAAAATGACCGTGAAACTGGCTCTCCCGACCGGCGAATTGCGCGCTGTCGTTGGGGAACTACTCCATCAGGTGGGCATTCCAGCCCCAGAGTACGAATCAGCATCACGAGTTCTCCGGGCCACAGATTCGAAATCCGGTCTGACTGTGCGTGTCTTCCGGGAAAGGGATATCCCGATCCAGGTAGCGCTGGGCAATTACCACGTTGGTATTTGCTCTGATCTCTGGCTTGCGGAGCAGCAGGTCAGATTTCCACTCCAGCATATCGTCCGTGTCGGCACGTTGCCCGGACCTGAGACGGAAGTTTGGGTTGCGGCCGCGGAATCCTCGGGATGCTCTTCCGGTGAGCTTCCCGCTGCTCCAGCGCTGCGCGAAGCGAGGATCGCCTCCGAGCTTCCCAACCTGGCTGACCTTTTCGCAGTGCGCGCGCGAATCCCGGGGTATCGGCTTATTCCCATTCATGGTTCAGCGGAGGCCTACCCCCCCGAAGACGCCGAGCTTGTCGTGATCCCTGGATCTCGCGCGGAAGTGATATCGCGAGGGCTTGTGCCGCTGCACCGTCTCTACGTGGGAGGGCTTTCGCTTATCGCGAACGTCGACGGGTTGGGCGGTGTTAATCTGGCAACTGTCATCGACGCCCTTGCACCCGTTCTTCAGAGCAGAAAACAAGGGATCTCGCTACCTAGGGCTGGGACGGGTGGTTTTAGGGCAGCGAGCGAACGTTCTAAGGACATGGCCCGAATCGCTCTACCGGACGGTCATGCTCAGCCCCACACGTTTGCATCCTTGGCCGCAGCCGGACTGGCTTTCGACGGCTACGACGAGCGCTCCTATGTAAGAAGGCCTCGAGCCAACACTGCTGGTCTTGAAGTGAAGGTGGTTCGGCCACAAGACATGCCGAGCTTGGTGGCGCTCGGGTTTTTCGACATCGCGATCACCGGGCTCGATCTCCTTCGAGAGCACCAGAGCAGGTTCCCGGGCTCGCCGGTCGAAATGGCTGTCGATCTCGGGCGAAGTCGCTATAAGATTGGACCGGTTGTCGAAAGCTCATTTCCCGCAGACAGGACGGCTGAGGCTCTGGAAATCTGGCATTCGCTCGGACGGCCGGTGAGAATCGCGAGCGAGTTCCCCGCGCTTGCAGAGACATTTGCGCGGGACTACCAGTTGGTGCATACGCACATCATGCCAATCGCTGGTGCCAGCGAAGGCTTCGTGCCCGAGGATGCGGATATCCTTATTGAGGGGACTGAGACCGGCGCATCGCTCCGTGCCAACGGGCTTAAGATGCTTGATCCTTTCATGGTGTCGACGAACTGTGCGATTGTCAGGCGAGATCCAATCACCGAAAGGACCGATGTGATTGAGAAGCTCCTAGCCCGCTTTCAGCGGGCGGCCGAGCAGGCGGATTGACTGATGCCACCGATCACTTTGCACATGGTTCTCGCGCGTAAAGTGGCGAGCGAATTGGCATTCGAGGAGCTGGTCGGAAATGCGGGACCATACCTCTTGGGTGCGACATCGCCCGATATCCGCGTGCTTACAAGGCAGTCGCGATTTTCCACGCATTTTTTTGATCTCGAAGGCGATGACCACCAAAACTCCGTTAGCGCTTTCCTTGGTTCGCACAAGGCGCTATCCGACCCCGGCAAGCTCACGCCTTCCACGAGGTCTTGGGTGGCTGGCTACCTAGGACATCTCGCAATGGATCAGCACTACATCACTGCCGTATACAGGCCGTTCTTCGCAACTCACGAACAACTTGGCGGAACGATACGGGCCAACGTGATGGACCGTCTTCTGCAGTTCGATCTCGATCGCGCCCACGGGAGCGACCCGAGTGTTCGGCAGGACTTGGCGGCGGCGCTCGGCGGCGCAGTTGAAGGAGTGGAGTGCGGCTTTATCGATGCAGAAACTTTGGACCGATGGCGGCGATTGGCTCTCGATGTATCTCAGCGCGACATGGACTGGGATCGGATGCGAGCAATGATCTCGAATCACCTACGGATGGTTGGTGTCGACGAGGAAGCGGCCCTCAGGAGATTTCTGGACTCGCTCCCTGAGCTGCTAGATGAGACGGTGGCTCACGTAACGAGTGACGAAATCGATGGGTTCGTACAGCGAGCGACAGATATAGCGCGGCAAGCAGTGGTGGAGTACCTCGGATGCGAATAATCAGGAACGTTGAAGAGGGCCGGAAGCAACTCTTGTCGCGGCGGCCGTTGGAGATTGAGGATCTTCCTATGGACATCCGGGAGACTATCTTCCGGACGTTCGGCCAGGAGCTTTCACCCGATGAGGTCGTACGCAGAATAATCCGAGACCTCCGGGAAGACGGCGACAACGCTCTGCGTTATTACAACACGCGTTTTGATGGTGCTCCCGGAGGAGAGCCACTCGAAGTCACCCACGACGAGGTCCGGGCTGCCTATGACGAGGTGGATTCCAAGGTGGTGGACGCTCTCAACTTTGCGGCTGAGCGTATTCGCGTCTATCACGAGCAGCAGCTTCGAGGTGCACAGTTTGATTTCCAGTCCAATGGGATGGGGCAAATGATTCGGGCCATTGAAACCGTAGGTGTCTACGTTCCCGGCACTCACGCTCCGTTGCCAAGTACGGCCCTGATGTGCGCGATTCCCGCCCGCGCTGCTGGCGTCGAGAGGCTCTATCTCGCGAGCCCAGTTCTTCCGAATGGGTCCGTCCCACCATCGAAACTAATAGCAGCCGATATCGCCGGAGTGGACGGCATCTTCAAGGCCGGCGGTGCCCAGGGTATTGCGGCCTTTGCCTACGGTACGGAATCCATCCCAAAGGTCGACAAGATATGTGGCCCGGGGGGTCTGTTCGTCACCCTCGCGAAGAAGTATGTGTTCGGGGACGTGGGCATCGACGCAATCTACGGTCCTACCGAGACAATGGTGGTGGCAGATGAGAGCGCCGACGCGGATATGGTGGCGGCAGATCTACTTGCTCAGGCAGAACACGACCCACTGGCCAGTCCGATTCTGCTGACCTCTTCCCATCATCTCGCTGACCAGGTGGCTGCGGCGGTTGAGCGACGATTGGCAACGATGGAACGCGAGAAGATTGCCAGGGCGGCCATGGACACACGAGGCGGGTGCATCCTAGTGGGTGATCTCGACCAGGCAATTACCCTGGCCAATGATTACGCTCCGGAACACCTATGCCTGCTCGTCGAAAACCCTACTGCTTACGCCATGAAGGTGAGGAACGCCGGCGGCCTATTTCTTGGTGAGGGTTCCCCCGAGGCCTTCGGCGACTATGTTGCCGGGCCGAGCCACACCATGCCCACCGGGGGGAGCGCCCGTTGGAGTGGCCCGCTGGGAGTTGCCGACTTCCTGAAACCGATGGCCGTAGTAAACGTCCCGGAGGAGCTCGTTGAAGAGCTCGGGCACGTCGCGAAGGTGATTGCCGAGGCCGAGGGGCTGGGAGGACATGCTAGCGCTGCTGAGTTACGGATTCGCGGTCGGTAGGAGCATGCATGAGTAGTTTTGGCCTGCTCCGAAGCTTCTCTAAAAGACGTCTCGTGTAGAGTTTGACCGTGGACCAACTTCGATTTGTTCGAGCCGATTTTGAGGACTTGGAGCCGTATATAGCAGTCAAGCCCCTCGATGTCCTCGCCAAGGAGATCGGCGTTGGCATGGAGCAGATTGCAAAGCTCGACGCCAACGAGAATCTCTACGGACCGCATCCTGCCGTTCGCGATGCCATCGCGAATGCGGACCTCCACATCTACCCGGATCCGGGTCAAGATCGCCTCCGACAAGCGCTTGGCGAATATGTCGGGGTTTCGGCGTCCAAGGTGGTTGCTGGCTCCGGAGCAGACGACTTGATCGACATCCTGATAAGGCTCGTGGCACCACCGGCGATCGCGGTTGCACCGCCATCGTTTGGCATGTACGCCTTCCTGGCCCGCATCGCGGGCGCAAGCGTATTCGAGGCACCTCGGTCCGCCGAGCACTTTGGCATCGACATTGAGGGGATTCGACGCGCTGTTACGGAGGGCGCTAGGATGTTGTTCGTCGCCTCGCCCAACAATCCGACCGGCGGTGCCCTCAAGAGAACCGAGGTCCAGGAGCTCTGCACGCTGGACGCACTGGTCGTGGTCGATGAGGCGTATATCGAGTTCGGGGGTGAATCGTCGGTCGGGCTCTTGGATGACTTCCCCAATCTTGTGGTTCTCCGGACGTTCAGCAAATGGGCCGCATTGGCTGGGTTAAGAGTTGGCTACGCGATCTGCCGGGAGGAGCTCGCCGCAGCCATGATGTCGATCAAGCAGCCTTATAATGTAAATGCCGCTGCCGACGTCGCCGCTCGTGCTGCACTGGCTCACAGAGACGAAATATTCGAGCAGGTACGATGCATTGTTTCCGAAAGAAATCGCATATCTTCGGAGGTTGGAGCGCTAGGTTGGTTGAGGCCTTACCCTTCTGTCGCGAATTTCGTTCTCTTTCAGGTCGGCGGCGTGGCCGAGCGGCTGCAGCAGCAGCTCCGAGATCGTGGGGTCCTGGTGCGTCACTACTCGACACCATTGCTCAGCGAGTTTGTGCGAATCAGTGCCGGGCGGCCTAAGGACACGCGCCGATTGCTGGATGCCCTCGAGGAGGTGGGTCCGTGAGTTCACCCAGAGCAGGAAAGGCGATCAGGAAAACGGCCGAAACGTCGGTCGAGGTGGAGATTACCCTGGATGGAACCGGTCAGTTCCAGGTTGACACTGGGTTGGGATTCTTCGATCACATGCTCGGCCAAATCGCAAAGCATGGCGTTTTCGATCTTGTTCTTCGCGTCGTTGGAGACCTGAACGTGGATGCCCACCATACCGTTGAGGATGCTGGCCTGGCGCTCGGGGAAGCATTTGCACAGGCGCTCGGCGACAAGGCCGGAATAAGGAGGGCCGGATATGCGCACATGCCGCTTGACGAATCCCTGGCATTTGCCGCTGTCGACATTGGAGGCCGTCCTTACTGTGTTGCCAAACTCGATTTGCTGGGAAAGGAGCTCGGCGAAATGCCGCCTGACCTTCTGAGTCACTTTCTCGAGGCGTTTTCGTCGGCGCTAAAGGCGAACCTTCACGTCCGAACAGTTGCGGGAGTAAACGACCACCACAAGGCCGAGGCCGCATTCAAGGCGTTGGCGAGGGCGCTAGACATGGCTTGCGCAATCGACCCACGGAGAGAGGGCGACATACCAAGCACAAAAGGGACGCTCTAGGGTTGTGATTGTTCCTGTCATATGTACTTGGCTTGGCTTCGAAGAGGATGGCCGCTCGAGGCACCGGGCCAGCCGTCTCCGGAGATAAGAGGATGTTGTCCGAAAAGATTGAACACACTAAGGACCGAATTCAACGTGCCCTCTGCCTCTACCAACCGGCGGAGCCGGAGGTGCAAGCTTCATCTTGGCCGGCTGCTGTGCTGATCCTGCTCTATGAACACCAGTCGAGGATTCACCTCGTCCTCCAAAAACGAACTGAGACAGTTGAGGCTCACAAAGGACAAATTAGCTTTCCAGGTGGTGGTCGCGAGAAGGCGGATCCTGACCTTGTCTTCACGGCCCTTCGCGAGACACACGAGGAAATTGGCGTTCGTCCTGAAGACGTTGAGGTCCTCGGGCAGCTGGATGGGCTCAACACGATCAGCGGGTTCTCGGTTATTCCTTTCGTCGGCTGGCTGCAGGTTTACCCCTACGAGTGGGTGTGCAGCGACCACGAGGTGGCCTATCTGCTCGAGGTGCCGCTTGACCACCTGTCCGATCCGGCGAATTACATGGTCGACCGCAGGTTGCACCGGGGAGCCATTTCGGAATTTCCTTCGTTCCGATTTGAAGGCGACCTGATTTGGGGCGCCACCGCCCGGATGGTCCAAAACTTCCTCGACGTTGTCGAGGTTGCTCGGAGTACCTAAGTGGTCGTCTGGCACCTTGGGAGTACGATGTTTCGAGCTAGGACCGTGCGCGGAGGAAACCATGGCTGAAGACCTCACTCTTGGTGGTCTCCTCAGTGCACTCGGAGGTGCAGAGCTTGTTCGTGGGGACCCCTCCGCCGGCGTTCTAGGGATCGAGCATGATTCGCGACAGGTCGACGGCGGATTTCTCTTCGTTGCTGTTCCCGGAGCTCGAGTGGACGGCCATGTTTTCTTAGCCGAGGCAGCAGCGGGCGGGGCGACTTCCCTGCTCGTCCAGCGAGACAGAGCGGACCAGTGGTCTTCTTTGCCGACGGGGCCGGCGATTGTGGCAGTCGACGATACGCGCCGTGCTCTTTCGGCTACTGCTTCGTGGTTCTGGGGCCGCCCCAGCGCGTCGATGAAGGTGATCGGGATCACCGGCACCGACGGCAAGTCGACAACAGCTCACCTAATGACAACTGCGCTCCAGGCTTCGGGCGCGCGCGTCGGCCGACTGAGCACCGTGGACATCCTGATTCCAGGGCAGGAAGGCGGTGCCGTGGGTGGGCGAATGACGACGCCTGAGGCCACAGAGGTTCACAGAGTCTTGCGGCTGATGGTCGATGCGGGCACCGACTTTGCAATTGTTGAGTCGACCAGCCATGGTCTTGCCCTGAACAGGCTCGACCACGTCGAGTATGACGTCGCCGTTCTGACAAACATCACGGGAGATCATCTCGACTTTCACGAAACGTTCGAGGCGTATCGCGATGCCAAGGGCAGGCTGTTCGAGATGGTTTCAGTCAGGTCGGAAGACGGGCTCGGGGCCGCGGTGGTTAATGCTGACGATCCATCTGCAAACTACCTATTGGGCAAGGCCTCCGGCGTTTCGAAGTTTCGGTACGGCTTGGACTCGGAGGATGTGGACGTCACTGCAAGGCAGGTGGTGCTTCGGGCAGAAGGCACCCAGTTCAGTCTTGTGAC
>DASCML010000030.1:0-13042 GCA_036010925.1 Dehalococcoidia bacterium
GGGGCGGGCTGGATGAGCATCGAGATGACCGGCACAGGCCGCGAATTCCCGCAGGCCGGTAGGCGCGTGAGCATGTACATCGCAGCGGTGAAGATCGCCCGCGAACTGATCGACACGGGGTCGTCCAAATTCAAGGGGCGGCACTATCAGATGGAAATCGAGGGAGTCGGGCCGCGTTGCGACCCCCCTCCAGAGCTGTCGGCCGCGCTCGGTGGACCGAGGATGATTCGAGAGGTCACACCCTTGGTCGACAGAGTTGAAGTGAAGGGGGCCGGCTCGGCCACTCGTGGCGGCGCGCTCGACTTCGCCGCTCTGGCATCGATCGGGAAGGACGATATCAGACGACTGGTCGATCAGGTTCGAAGCATCGACCCCGAAAAGCCCCTTAGCTTCTTCGCTCTCGCCGCAGCGGGGAGGAACCCCGTAGTCAAAGGGATGGAATCGATGTTGGGCGACGGCGTCTACGGCGGCCTCAACGGTGAGCCTGAGAAGGTCGCGACCAATCTTCGAGCCCTAGGCGAAATCGGGTTCGAAAGAGTGAATGTGAGCCCAACATTCCCCGGGACCGAGGCGGCACTCGCTCCGTTCTTGTTTGGCGGAAGTTGACGGCGGGAGTCATTGTTCAGGGGCCGAACGCCCCACGATTGACAGGCCAAAGAGGGAAACGCTAGCGTACGGCCGACATTAATAGATCGCGTTTAAACCATCGGAGGAAGGATGAACATTTCAGGAAAGACTGCGTTGATCACCGGCGGCTCAGCAGGAATCGGGCAGGCCGTCGCTTTCGCCCTCGCCGAGGCCGGTGCGTCCGCCGTCCTGATCGCCGACATCGACGACGCCGGTGGCGAGGAAACTGTGACCGGCATCGAAAGCCGGGGTGCGCGGGGCATCTATCGACATACGGACGTGACCGACTCGAGTGACATGAAGGGGCTGTTCGAAGCTGCCGAGCGCGAAATGGGCGGCATTGACATCGTCCACAACAACGCCGGGATCATGCTCGGCGACCCCGGATGGCCAGACGTGGCCCTTGAGCGAATCGGGCAAGTGGTCCAGGTCAATCTCATCGGGATCATGTTTGGGACCAGGTTGGCGATCGATGCGCTGACGCGTCGGGGCGGAGGGACAGTTATCAACACCGCTTCGCCAGCAGGATTCAACCCTATGCCAAACGACCCCATGTACTCCTCTACGAAAGCGGCAATTATCAACTTCACACAGGCCTGCATGCCGCTCAACGAAACTCACAAGGTCCGCGTGAATACTGTCCTCCCCGGAGTTACTGAGACCGCGATTCTGAGGAAGTCGGGAGATGGGGTGACACCTGCAGAGTGGCTTCGGCCGATGCTGGCTGTCGTCAACAAGCTCTCGGTCGAGGACATTTCCAAAGGCGTCATCGATCTCATCGAGGACGATTCACGGGTTGGCGAAGGGCTGAGCATCGAGAATCCGGAGACCTCGGACGGTGAGATCTCCTATGTCAGGCTTGCCGACCACGCCGCCTTCCACGAGCGCGCTCTGGCGCGCGCGGCCGGTCGGTGAACTGATATCGGCAGACGCTCAAACGTCAACTTCAGGGCACCCTTCCCTTCCGTGCGAGCCAAGGATGCCCCCATAGCAGAGGTGGATTTCTGGCCGAACGGATAGCGCAGATTAAGCGTCTCATAGTCGCGTTCGATATCGAATTTCTCCGGTTCCTCCTACATCTCTTGACCGGGGTTCGCCGAGCCAAACATGCGGAGAACCTTTGAATCCGTGAGGAGACGCGTGTCGTGTGGGTTCGACCTCCTCACGTTTATTTGCGAAAGAGACCGTTCACAGACGCATCGTAGCGAAGACTCTCCCCGACGGCGTTGACCATCAGTTCTGGATTCCACCTCACCTTTTTCATCCAGCCAGAATTCTGGAGAAGCCAATAGATCATGTTGCCGATCGAGTGCATGGTAGTCTGGCTCCCGGCAATGAACGAAGAGCTCATGAAGGCCATGATCTCCACATCCGTCAGCTTCCACCAACCCAGCTCGGCCGTGATTAGCGCCGTCAACGTGTCCCATGGGAGCTCTTCGGCAGCGGCAGCAGCAACGGCCAAACGCCGTTCACCGATTTTCTCGGCGAAGCACCTGAACTGCTCGCCCTCGTGGCCGAGGAGGCACTCGTCCCTCATGCGGGCAAAGTGTCGGTGCACGTTCTCTTGAAACTCAGGAGCAAAGAAATCGAAGTTGGCGGGCATGACGTCTCCCACCATCTATCGCAGCCGATCGATTTAGCGTTATCAATTGTTAGTTATCGTAAGCGGCAAGGAGGAATATCCCGGTTCGTAGCTAAGCCGAGAGCGTTCCCGATGCGGCACCAGCGAGTGCCTTGGGGTCAGTTCCGATCTCCGCCAGAAGCCGTTGCGCGTCGATGATCTCTTCCCGGCAACGGCCTGCTGCTTCTCCGCTCACGAGCCCGACAAGCAGCAAGCAAATCCCGAACCGTGTAGCTGCGTCGAGTGCCTCGTTTGGAATCATGCCGGACGCCCACGAATCGTGAACGCCGGACGTGTACCTCGAGAAGGCAGATGCCAAGACACCGCGGTCTACCCAGTCGGCTAACAATCCGTCCTCAGTCATTTCAAGTAGTGACTCTGAAATGACGTGTTGATTTTCCGTCCGGATCACCTTCCTGATGACGGCCGCTGCCGGCTTCGAACGAAAAGACTCCAACAGGGTCTTCGCGTACTTGGGCTCTTGCATCATCGTCTCGGCCGTCGCTCCGAGGGTGGATAGCAGGCGATCAAGACCCCGTACACCGGCCGTCGGGCCAGCCGCCGCCAGCATCTCTTCATACGCCTCCACCACCGCCTCATAAAGGAGATCGTCGCGACTCCCGAAGATATTGTAAAGCGTGGGAACGGTCACCCTGCTCCTGTCAGCCAGGGCACGCATCGTGGTGCGGTCATAGCCGACATCGCCGACGAGCTCCCGCGCGCTGCGGAGGATGGCACGACGCCGTGCAAGCCTTTTCTCAACTCCAAGAACCAATGAGAACTCCCCCTCTTCGGGACCGCCTCGGCGACTTGTGAATATTAACCTGCCTCAGAAGCACCACCAAGGGTAGACACGGCGCATATCTAGAACTGGATCAACTTTTGCGGAATTGAGATCCAGCCACCTCTCTCAGCCCCAATACCCCGGCATCGAGGAGCTATTCCACACATCTGTGATTCTTCCTTCAGTCACCCTGAAAATCTCAATTCCGCAGGCGCGGAGCTCACTGTCACGCTCCTCGACAGGCACACGTGATCGGGCAAAATCGGTTCCTGCCGGTGCCGTCATATCCCAACAGATCGTCACGTTACTGCCGTCGCTCGACACCATCGTGTTAGTGAAGTGGAAGCTTCGACCATCTGGCAGCGTTGCCGCCGCCCGTTCGCGCGTGACACGGTCCATCTGCTCTTCGTGCGTCATGACGGTCACCTTCCCGGCATCGTGACGCGTGTAAGGATTGGCACACAATTCTAGGACAGCCTCCGGATCGCCGATATTCCATACTCGTTCGATGTACTCTTCTGCGACTTCCCGTGCCGTTTTCTGGCTCATGTTCACCCTCCAACTGCCTTGGGCTTCCGATACTCAACGCCAAGACTGCACCCCGTCAACCGAAATTTCGCCTGTGTGAAAGCGAGGCAGTCTCCGTATCATTCGGTTCGGGAGATTACGATGGCAGATTTTGAATACACGGTCGACGGTCATATAGGACTGATGCGGTTCAATAGGCCCGAAAAGCTCAACGCCATTACGTACGACATGCTCGGAATGATTGAGGATTCGGTGAACAGCGCCGCCTCCGACGGGCGCGTGCGCGCAGTCGTGCTTTCGGGAGAGGGGAGGGCCTTCAGCGCCGGCACCGACCTTCAGCAGCTGGCTTCAGATACACACGCGGCCCGGCCTCCGCGACAGGCCACGGACAAGACACCGGCCCCGTGGTCGTTCGCTGCACTTTCCAAACCAACGATCTGCGCTGTCAACGGCGCCGCGATCGGCCTAGGCGCGGAACTGACCTCCCAGTGCGACCTGAGGATAGCCGGCGCCTCCGCCCGCTTTGGCTGGGTCTTCGTACACAGGGGGCTCATACCCGATACGGGCGCCGGTACCTGGCTCTTGAGCCGCATCGTCGGACTCCAGAACGCAGCCTATCTTCTCTACTCAGGCGAGACCATTTCGGCCGAGAAGGCTGCTCAGCTTGGATACGTGATGGAGGTGGTTCAGGACACCGAGCTGATGGAACGCTCGATGGCGCTCGCTACCCGGGTGTCGGCCGGGAGTCCGCTTGCAACCGGCGAGGTGAAACGCCTCCTCTACCAATCCCTCGTGAGACCGCCAGCGGAACATCTGACGGACAACCGGGCAACACTCAATCGGATGTTCGCAAGCGACGATTTCCGCGAGGGAGTAACCTCGTTCCTCGAGAAGCGGGAGCCAACCTGGAATGGGCCTTGAGTTCGCTCGGCCGCTCCCGCGCAGGAAGTGGCTTGCGGCAGAGACCGTAAACCACTTCCTGCGCAGAGTTTTTCTGTGCGGCGCCTGTTGGCCCGGATCATAGCACCCCTTTGCGACCGAGCTGACTTACAAGGGAACCGTGTGCTTGCTTCAGACTAACCCTGGCTAGCAGCCATGGCCGCACCGAGTTTCCACCCATCGAAGCTGATGTACTTGTGGGGCGTCAGTTCCAGAACAACCCGGTCCGGGTATCGAAATTCTCGGCCAGTGCCTTTGTCCGCTCGGGATTTCCTGGATTCAACCGCTCTCCCATGGTCAGGTAGAATCGGTCTTTTTTCTCCCGATCCGTGTGCACGACGGCGGTGATCTTGATCGTGACGGTCGTGTCCACGAGTCCGAGTTCAGTGCCGAGGTCGGTGATAATCACAGAGCTCTTCGGGTTCCGCCTGAGCGCCGAGGCATGGGCACGCTTCCCAGAGCACGTCGCCCAGATCTTGCCGTCCTTCCAAAGGTACCTGTGAAAGACACCCACCGGCCAGTTATCTTTCGTCTCCCAGACGATCGCACACTCCGTCTGCAGGTCGTACAGCTTCTACAGGCGGTCCTCAACGAGCTGGAACTGCCTCAGGATATCTTCCATGCTGGCCATGCTTGACTTCTTTCCGGGCCGCCATGCCGGCCCTGCCGCGACATACTGGCACCACCGTTGACGGATGTTAGCCGCCGGCCCCGCCCATCTATTCTTGAAGGAATTACTCCGCCCCCGAACACCCGCCCGGGCTCGCATAAGGAGGTTGATCCAGATGCCGAGTTATGACATGCCGACGAAGGGAGGCATCAAGCGATTCTGCGCGAACTGGAGCCGCGCTGCTGATTTCGTCGAGGCCGCGTATCTCGACGACTGGAGGATCACAAGCCTCGAATGGAAGAGATCTGACCAGCAGGACGAAAGCCGACGCCAGTATCTAGGCTTGATCATCCAGGCAGAACGGCTGGGGCGTGTGACTCCGACCGCAGCTCACCTCAAGCCCTGGTCGAAACGAGCGGCTGACAACTAGGCCCAGCAGTTCGAAGCCCACCCCCGGCTCGACGCTCTGCTGCCCGAGATTAGGAGGCGGCGGCTCTCGCCGGCAGACGGTCAAAGACATTAAGGGCCACATCCCATCCAGCGAGAAGTCTCTCCGAATACAATGTCCTGTCGTCGCTGACGAGAGCCTCACCAATCTGAACCCCGGTCGGCCTGAGGCCGTCGAAAGACTCCAGAATACGATCGATCAACGCCAGGTAGAGGTTCTCGGCCGTCTCACCAGACTCACGAGCAGTGATGATCGCGCGAGCGGCGTCGAGTCCGCTTAGAAGAGACATCGCGAGGCCCTCGCCGGTTACCGGCACATTCATACCGCCGGCATCACCAACCATCAACACGTTACCGCTCGCCGGGCGAAACCTTCGAGAAGCAACTTCCATCTGAAGCGCAGCCTGAACGCAGCCATCACGCCAGAGGGGTCGAGCTCCCGGGTCCATCCCAAAGTTCTCCACGAGGTGCCTGCGGCTCCGCGCGATCGTTTCTTCAAACGTGCCTTTGAGTCCGACGCCCTCTATGAAGGTGTGGCCGCTCTTCCGATGAACGTAGAACAGCGGATGGTTCTCGATGCCCGCAAAGATATTGAAGCGGTCTTCTGGAAGATCCAGCCTTGTGTCGTAGCACTCCCGGAAGCCGTATGTCAGCAATGGATCGAGTTCGGAGAACACCTG
Organism: Dehalococcoidia bacterium; assembly: GCA_036010925.1. Classification (GTDB taxonomy): domain Bacteria; phylum Chloroflexota; class Dehalococcoidia; order Tepidiformales; family Tepidiformaceae; genus DASCML01. The sequence goes on from DASCML010000030.1 coordinate 6,237, forward strand.
CCGGCGGACCATCGAGTTTCCGCCGTCGGCGCCGATGACGTATTCACACGTCACCGTGGCGTGCTTCCCTGCCTCGCGCACGCCAACTTCACAGACACCATCGGCCTGGGCCACTTCTACAACCTGGGCGGAGTCCCAGAGATCGGCTCCAGCCTCCTGCGCCTGGCGGCACATCCAAGTATCGAGAGTATGGCGCCAGGTGGTCGGAGTAGTGATGTCCAGGGTCCGGACCTCAGCTCCGGGCACGTGGAGCGCGTAGCCCTTCAGATAGATCGTTTCCTTGAGTACATCCTGGGGATACGGACCAAACTCCTGCTCGACAAGGTCCTGCCCCCACGGCGCCATCACCATCCCGGTGCAACATTTGTCGCGAGGAATCTCGCGCTTCTCAATCAGAAGCGTACGAAGGCCTCTCTCAGCACACGTCTTCGCGGCCAGAGCGCCACCGGGCCCTCCACCAACAACAATTACATCCCACGCCTGAGACATTACGTTCTCCCGGGTTCTTAACTGCCATCAGGTTGGCCACAACGCGCACCGGAACGATATGACGCCGGTCAGCATCGTTGCCGGTCCGACAAGGGCAGACCTGACTGCTACCAGCTGACCGCCGAGTAGATCTCGTACCAGAATCGGCTTGGCCTGGTCATGAGGAGCTTCGTATGGACGAAGTTTGCGGTCTCGGCCAGTTCGGTCCATCGGGAAAAAGGAACTGGATGGGGCACGGCGAAATTTCGCCGGTTAAGGTTGTACTCAACCACGACAATCTTTCCACCGGAGCGCAGATAACCTTGGACCAAGCGTACAACCTCCAGCTGGTGACGTTGAAAGTGGAGAGAATTGGCCATCACGATGCCATCGAGCGGAGGGATTTCGAGGGGCAGAGCGAAATCTTCCACCTGGTACCGGACTTCGTTGTCGGGAAATCGAGCCCTCATCTCCCGATCGTTAATGCGCAGTGCACTCATGTTCTTATCAACCGCATGGATGACCCCAAAAGGGCCGAGAAGCTCCGCCAGGGCCAGCGTGAACGCGCCAGTTCCTGCGCCCAGGTCAGCCCACTCGCCACCCGGGCTGTTGACGCCTCTCCGAATGAGTTCAATGTGGTCGTGGTGATCCATTCAGGCGCTCACCAGGTGACACCCATGCCTCAGCTGCTCGACTGCGAGGGAGACCGCGAGCAAAGCCGCTACCGCCAGGCCAATGAATGTGGCGACGAGGTCAACCAGGACTGCCACCGCAGCTGTCACAGCCGTATTTTCCCCGTCCTGAGCGGACCCGCCCGCCGATTCAACCTTCCTGAGAGTCCTCGAGCTTCAGGAACTGCACAGCGTTGTCGTACAAGACCGCCCGTTTCGTCTCCTCTTTGATGTCGAGCTCGAGGAACTCCTTCTTGCAGCGCTCGAGACCCAGGCCGTTCGTGCCAAATAACACCTTGTCCCGTCCTCGGCCCGAATCCATGAAACGAATCTGCCTTTCGTCCAGGCTCTTCGGGAAGTACGCCGAAATATCACCGTAGACATTGGGGTGGCGCCAAAGCATCGAGCACCACTCATCTACCCAGGGCCAGCCGGTGTGCGAGAGATTAATGCGGAGGTGGGGGAAATCGATCGCGACATCGTCGCAAAGCATCGGGCGACCAACATCCGAAGGCAGAACCTCAGCTGAGTGCCCGACCTGCATTCCTACCGCTATGTCGAGCTCCATGCACTTCTGGTAGAGGGGATAGAACCGGCGATCGTTCGGGGGCAACCCAAACGACAGAGGATGAAACCAGATGTACTTGAAACCCATCTCTCGGACCCCTCGCTCAAGCTCAGCGATCGAGCCACCGATATCAAAGGCGCTGTAGCCTCCGCCGCCGATGATTCGGCCACCGGTGGATTTAATCGCCTCGCCAATCGGCTCGATCGGCGTATCGATAATGAGCTTGTGATGGTAATAGTAAGACCACATCTTAGTTGCGCTGACCACGATGTGTTTGTAGCCGAGCCTATCCATGTCCTCGACGCATTCTTCCGGCGAAGAGTGCCCGCCAAGAAGACCGCCTCTCTTTTTGTTTCCTCCGCCGGCGTCGCTACCGCTTTCGCCTCGGCCACCGCCCGGGGGCTGTGCGCGGGCAAGGCGCTTAAAGGTAGTTTGCATCATGATCTCGAACTCTTTGTAGATCGCCGGGCTCTCGCTGCCTTCGCCCGCGGAGGCTCGGTTTCCTCCGATCTCTCCGAGATGGTTCATGATGTCAATAGTTGGATACTGCTGAAGCTCGTCATTCATCGTCGAATCTCCACTTCGTTATGACGCCCTCCACTCCCCGGCTCGCGTTGCGCCGCAATAGCCCACCGCCACCCAACAGGGCATCATCCGGCCGCACATCATAAGCGGCGAAACAAGAACGGTCCCCGGTCTCCTTGCGACCTTCGCCTGCAGAACGTAGATTCGGCTCGTCTGTTCCGACGACCGAACCCACCACCAGAGAGGCTGCTGAGATGCCCGAAAACCGCCAGGTCATGATCGCTTCTGTGCCTGCCGGACCGCTCGCCGAAGGCCACTTCGAAACGCGTTCATCCCCGGTACCAGACTGCAGCGATGGGGAAGTGCTCTGTCGGACAGTCGCCCTCACGATCGGGGCGGGACAGCGTGCCGGCCTCCAGGGCAGCGCCAGCTACGCCGGCGCGCCCCAGTCCGGGGTGGTGATGGGCGGGGCCGGCGTTGCGCGAGTCGAGAGTTCAAAGTCCCCGTCGCTCAGTCCCGGCGACCTGGTCGTCGCACCTACAGGCTGGCAAGAGTACTCAGCACACGCAGTCGATATCCTGCGGAAAGTCGATGCCTCACTGGATCCAGCGCTTCACCTGGGTGCCCTCGGGACCAACGGTCTCACCGCCTATTTCGGACTGCTTGAAGTGGGACGGCCGAGCCCCGGCGAGACAGTAGTCGTGTCCGCAGCTGCCGGGTCAGTAGGGCATATTGTGGGGCAACTTGCAAAGCTCCAGCAGTGTCGCGTCGTCGGGATTGCCGGTTCGGATGAAAAGTGCCGGACGCTCGTCGACGAACTCGGCTTCGATGCAGCCGTAAACTACAAAGACCAGGATTTCAGAGCCGCCTTCAAGGCCGCCACGCCGGACCGGATCGATATCTACTTCGACAACACGGGCGGCGACATTCTTGGTAGCGCACTCTTCCGCATGAACCTCAAGGGGAGGATCGTCTGTTGCGGCGTCGTCAGCCAATACGACACGGACAATCCTGGCCCGGGGCCCCGAGGCGTCCCGGGTCTCCTCGTCAACAACCGCGTGCGAATGGAGGGTTTCCTCGTATTCGACTACCTGGACCGCTACGACGAAGCCCGTGACAAGATCGCGAGCTGGGTCCAGGGAGGAGATCTCCTTCCCTGGACCACCGAGCACGAGGGACTCGAGGCGGCTCCACGAGCCTTCGTGGAGCTGCTTGCCGGAGTTAATATCGGCACCACCATCGTGCGAATCAGCTAGTATCCAACTTCACAGCGGAGGTGACCCATGGAGTTTCGAGACACGCCAAAGCAAACTTCTTGGCGCGAAGAGGTTCGCGGCTTCATCAAAGACAACAGGCCGCCGGAATACGACCCGGACACCATCCGCGGTGAAGGACCTGCTCGCGATGCACCGTGGTTTCGGGCATGGAGTAAGAGCCTCTCGGAACGCGGCTGGATCGCGCCGGCCTGGCCGAAGGAGTATGGAGGCGCCAGCCTCGGCGTGATGGAGCAATTCATCATGAACGAGGAGTTCGCAGAAGCTAGGGTCCCTCCGGGGAGCCTCGGTAATGGTGTCCCGATGCTGGGGCCAACGCTGATTGCCCATGGCAACGACGACCAGCAGGCCGAACACCTCGGCGCCATGCTTCGCGGCGAAACCGTCTGGTGCCAGGGGTACAGCGAGCCTGGATCAGGTTCCGATCTCGCTTCGCTCCAGACCCGGGCCATCCGAGATGGCGACGACTTCGTCATCAACGGCCAGAAGATCTGGACCTCAGGAGCTCATCGCGCCGACCGGATGTTCATGCTGGCCCGAACCGACCCGGACGCACCAAAACATCGTGGGATCAGCTACTTTCTGCTCGACATGAAGACGCCGGGAATTTCGATCCGGCCGCTGGTGAACATGGGTAACATGCACAGCTTCAATGAAGTCTTCTTCGAAGATGTTCGCGTTCCGCTCAAGAACGTCGTTGGGGAGGTGAACAGGGGCTGGTACGTCGGTGCCACGACGCTTGATTTCGAGCGGAGCTCGATCGGGGGCGCCGTGGCTCATCGCCAAACGTTAGAGCGCTACAACAGGTACTGGCGGGAGAACCGCGAACCCTCCGGCAACCAGGAAGGCGTGAAGGCAGACCTTGTGGAGCGCTGGATCGAAGCTGCAACTGCCAAGGGCCTCAGCTACCGGGTGATCAGTATGCAGTCCGCGGGCGAGATTCCGAACTCGGAAGCCTCGATCGCAAAGATGTTCAGCACCGAACTCTCTCAGAGGATCGCGCAGACCGGAATCAAGATGCTTGGAACTGCAGGGCAGCTCAACGGGGGCGATGACACGCCGTTCAAAGGGAGGCTCGGAGCCGGTTACGTTTCTTCGGTCGCGGCGACTATCGCCGGCGGAACGAGCGAAATCCAGCGCAATATTATCGCCACCCGCGGGCTCGGGCTCCCGAGAGCTTAGCCTTCACGGCGGACGTCTACCTGCCATCCGCCTCCTCGGCGTACTTTGAGCCGCCAACGTAGTACCGGCGGTGCCATATCCCGGTGCGCGGCTCGCCCTCGCGCGGCATACGCCAGGTCCTAACGCTCGCCGAGGCGAGTGCGACCGAGAGGAGAGCCCGCGGCTGGTCGATAGTGTTTCGGATGTAGACATCAGCGCCTCGCACGTCCACATACCGCAGCGCGATTCGGCGGTAACGGTCCCTCCAGGTGTCATCCTCCCCTAAGTCGCAAACGATCTTGGCATCGCCTTCAACGATCACCTTGCGGTAGGGCCCGGCTTCTTCGTCGATGGTCAAGGCGACACGGGGATATGTCCGCACGTGACCAAGCCAAGCGGACTCTTGTCGTGGCGTGAACCAGATGCGGCCCTCTTCATGGAGGTACCAGATTGGCGTGACGTGGGGATGTCCCTTCGCGTCAACGGTGGCAATGCGCATCAGGACCCCCGGCGTACCGAGGAACTCTTCTTGTTCGGACGGACTGAGCTGCGGCATCGGCCCCTCCCAAGGGCGCGGTACTACGACGGCATTCGCAGGATCGGTTTAATGACTTCGCCCGTCCCCGCGCTGTCGTGCACAGCCTCGTTGATATCGGCGAAGTTGTAGAAACGAACGAAGCGGTCGTATGGTAACCGGCCCTCGCTGTAGAGCGCCGCGAGGTAAGGAACGAACGTCTGAACGCTCGCATCTCCCATCACGACGCCCTTGATTCCTCGGCCGAGGCCGATATGATCCATGTCCATCGGTATTTGCGAGGCCGCCGGCGTCGCGCCGACCTGCGCAGACCAGCCGGGTCGCGCCAGGCAGGCCACTGCTTGGGTCACCGCCTCGGGAACGCCTGAGCATTCGACTGAGAAGTCAGCCCCGTCCCCCGTGATCCCAAGGACCGCCTCGACGGGATCCGCGTCTGCCGCGTTGATGCACGAAGTTGCCCCGAGTGACTTCGCCATCGCGAGCCGAGACGGTTTGAGATCAATCGCGATGATCCGTTCGCACCCCGCCAGCCGCGCACCCATGACAGCTGACAGCCCGACGGTTCCCACTCCGAAAATGGCGATGCTGGAACCTGGGGAAGGCCTGAGGGCGTTAACTACGGTGCCGACACCGGTCGTGAGACCGCAGCCGAGCGGACCCATCAGCTCAAGCGGAAGATCCTCCGGAACCTTCACCACACCCCGGGCAGGCGCAACGACTTCCGTCGCAAACGATGACTGACCGCAAAAACGTCCCCGGAGAAGCTCACCATCAGAGGAAAACGGGCTGCTACCATCAAGACGGCACCCTGTCAGGTTTCGCTCGATGAACTGCTCGCAGTACGAGGGAAGGCCGCTGTGGCAACGGCGACAAACACCGCAGGAGTCACTGCTCAGAACGACATGGTCTCCCACCTGGACGTGGCTGACACCGCGGCCGACCTCCTCAACGACTCCCGCCCCTTCATGTCCGAGCACCATCGGCAATGGCAGCGTGACCCATTGCTCTTTGACAGCGACATCGGTGTGGCATATTCCGGCGGCAACAACACGCACGCGGACCTCGTCGTCTCGTGGTTCGAGCATCTCGATGTTTCGAAGGGTAAACGGTTCGGTCGGAGACGTGGCAACCGCTGCAAGAATTTTCCGTGGCATTTAGAACCTCCTAGTTGCCGGTGAACTTGGGCGGCCGCTTCTCAAGGAATGACTGGAACCCCTCGGCCGCGTCCGCAGAACGGAGGACTACCGCCTGCGTGGCCATTTCACGCTCCAGGAAGGTTCCCCGATCAATGGCATCCACTGAGTCGATCACCATCCGCCGGATAGTCGTGTACCCCATGGGAGGGCCCTCGGCTATGCGGCGGGCCATCGCCATCGCTTCCGGTATCAGCTCTGCGTCCGGGACCACCTTGTTGGCCAATCCGATTTCGAGCGCTCTCTGAGCGTCGATCAATCCGCCCTCGTAGAAGAGCTCGAACGCCCTGCCCACGCCAACTATCCTGGCCAGCCAATAGGCGGCGCCGAAGTCGGCGGAGATCCCGCGTTTGATAAAGATCGAGCCGATCCTCACTGACTCAGCAAGAATTCGGACATCGCAGCTAAGGG
>DASCML010000031.1:0-3985 GCA_036010925.1 Dehalococcoidia bacterium
CAAAGGAGACATGCTCCACCGCCCAGTGAGCGAGGTGTACGAATCAATTCGTGATTTCAAGGTCGCCCGGGATGGCGATGACCTTGTTGGCTGCAGTGCACTTCACATCATTGATGACGACCTTGCCGAAATTCGATCCCTTGCGGTCGCCGAGAACTCCCAACTTCATGGAGTGGGGGCAGCCCTGGTTGAAGCATGTCTTTCAGATGCACGCGACTACGGGATTGAGAGAGTTTTCGCGCTCACATACCGCCCCGGCTTCTTCGAGCGCCAGGGATTCCGAGTAGCCGACGTTGTAGAATTTCCCCAGAAAGTCTGGAACGAATGCGTGCGATGCCCGTTCTTCACCGATTGCAAGGAAGTTGCCGTGGTACTTGAAGTGGATCGCCGGGACTGACGGGAGCAATCAGTCCGCGTCCGCGACGGACCGCGAAGAACGGCGCCGCCACCAGAGAAAGTAGCTGCCGCTGAGTACGATGCTGCCGATCCAGACCGCGCCAATCGCGAGCGTCACACGGATGTCTCTCCCAATGGCATCCCCAGCGACCACCCCTACAGCCGTAGGGAGGAACATTCCCAGGAAGCTCCAAAAAAAGAATGATGCGAATCGGATGCTCGTCACACCGGCCAAGAAACTGATCCAATCGAAGTTCACTATCGGAAGCATTCGAGCCCAGAAGACGACCTGGCCGCCGAAGGAGTCAACCAGCCCGTCTATTCGCGCCGCAGCACGGCGGCCGATGAATCGGTGGATGTGCTTCCTTCCGAGAAGTCGCGCCGCGTAGAACGCCATGACAGAACCGAGCATCATCCCAATTATTGAATAGACCGTGCCCAAGACCGGGCCCCACGCAAGGCCAGCAGCGGCAAAGATGGGGACATTTGGAATCGGTGCAAAGAGCACCGAGAGCGCCATCACCAGGACGAAAACGATAGGCGCTATCGCCCCCCGGTCTTCGACCCAGTCTTTGAATGGCTCTGCCTCGAAGCTCGTGGGTGCGTCTAAGAACTCGATTGCAACCATGTACGCGAGGATGGCGAAGAAGACTATTGCGGCGACCAAGCCGAGAACACGGCCGCGAAGCAGCCAGGGAGTCTCCTCCCCCTCGTAAACGAGCTCTCGAATTGCCCTGTCCACAAACCGGTTAGGAGGCATTGGCGCTCCGGGGCAAGACGCGGGCCGCGGGGCCTGCAAACCGCACACTAAAGTCGACACAGTTCTGATGACCTGCAAGGCCGCTGAGCATCAGGTTCCTGCTTGAGATCAGCTGGTCCCCGCTTCCGCGATAAGGAATACGCACGGCATCACAAAGAGTACAGAGTCAAGGCGATCGAGGAACCCGCCATGGCCTGGTAATAGACCGGACGCATCCTTTATCCCCATCCTCCGTTTCATCCAACTCTCGAAAAAGTCGCCTAGTTGGGCCGCGACGGGGATCGTGAACACAAGAGCCAAGAGCCGAACTGAGGATAGATCGAGCTCGAAGACCACATTTAAAGCAAGGACCACAATTACGCCTGCGGCTAAACCACCGACGGCGCCTTCCCACGTCTTGTTCGGTGAGACTCGCGGCCACAACCGACGTCGGCCGACCAGACGGCCCGTGGCGTAAGCGCTTGTGTCGGTCGCGAACGTCGCCAGCAGTGCCAAGAAGAACCACTCGCGACCATTGCCGAGCCCGCGCACGAGGACGAGACCCGAACCAAGCACCCCAAGATAAACAAGAGACCACGCAAACACGCGATAGGGCCGACGAGGACCGAATCTCCGGGTCGGCCCGTACCCTACGCCCGCGCAGAAGACCGCCAGCAAAGCAGCGACGAGTGGGGCGCGCTCGTCGGCTTGGACCAGCCCCGCCGTGGCCGCTACAGCGCCAGACACGGCCCAGAATTGAAAACCCTCTATGACGGGATGGGACGGAATCAGCCAGCCCCGAACAAACTCTGTCGACGCAAGAAACAGGACGGCGGCGGCCACTGCTGCGAACGTCCAACCTCCGAACCAACCGGCTACGAAGATGAGAGGGAAGCCAATGGTCGCCGTGATCAATCGCCGGACCAGATCAGAGCCTGGAGGAGGAGAGTTGGTCGGCCGAGGGCCAGCCATCGAGTCAGCGAGACCCTAAAGCCTCTCCCCCCTCTTCGGGTAGCCCACCGAATCGCCTCTTTCGGCGAGCGTAGTCAGCCAGGGCCATGTCGATATCTTCACGGCCGAAGTCGGGCCAATACGCATCGGTGAAGTAAAGCTCGGCGTAGGCCGCCTGCCAGAGGAGGAAATTGGAAATGCGTACGTCGCCAGCCGTGCGCACTATTAGGTCCGGATCGGGCATTCCTGCGGTCGTGAGGAAATCTGAAACTGTCTCCTCGGTGATCTCCTCAGCGTCGATTCCCGATTCAACGATTCCCTTCAGAGCCCCCACGATGTCATCTCTTCCGCCGTAGCTGAAGCAGATGTTCAACGACATCCGATCGTTCATGCGAGTTCGGTCGATCGCGTCTTCCACCCGCTTCCTGAGCCAGTCAGGCAAGGTCTCGATATGGCCCAGCAGTCGGAGCCGAATTCCATTATTAGCAAGGCTGTCCAGCTCTCTGCGGATGAATCTGCTGAGCAGCCTGAGAAGCGCTTGCACCTCCGGCTGAGGCCGGGTCCAGTTCTCCGTGCTAAACGCGTAAAGGGTCAGGTGCAGAACTCCGTGATCTGCAAACCGCTCGATAACGCGACGGATGTTCTCTGTTCCAGCCCGGTGGCCTGCCACACGAGGTAGACCTCGCTGCTGGGCCCACCTGCCATTGCCATCCATGATAATGGCGGCGTGCTGCGGTACCCGGGCACCTGTGATTGGCGACGTTATCGGGCTGGTGCCAGGCAGCACCAGCCCCTCGGGGAGGCGGGGGCTGTCAAGCTCAGATCTCAAGCAGTTCCCCCTCTTTCTTTTTGCCTTCTTCGTCGACCACTTCGATGTGCTGATCAGTGATCTTCTGGAGCTCTTCTTCGTGGCGGCGAAGCTCGTCCTTGGAGACCGTCCCGCCCTTTTCAAGCCTTCGAAGGCCATCGTGGGCGTGCCGCCTTACGTTCCGCACTGCTACCCTCGCATCTTCGCCCTTGCCATGCACGACACGAACAAGCTCCTTGCGGCGTTGCTCTGTGAGGGGCGGAATTGGGAGCCTGACGAGCAGCCCATCAACCGCCGGATTGAGTCCGAGATCGCTGCTCTGAATAGCCTTCTCGACAGCCTTCACCGCACCTCTGTCCCAAACCTGGATGGTCAGCATCCTTGCTTCCGGAGCGTTAATGGTGCCGAGTTGATTGAGGGGGGTCATGGCACCGTAATAGTCGATGGGGAGAGACTCGATCAAGCTCGGATGTGCCCGCCCTGATCGGATCCCAGCCAGGTCTCGACGCAGGGCCTCGACAGCACCATCCATCCGTTCGTCAGCATCGATCAGAATCACATCCGGGTCGTCCATCACCGAACCTCCACAGCCTATCAGTCTGTCGTTGATTGAAGCGGCTCCGGTGGAGCCGAGACAACCGTGCCAATGTCGTCTCCTGCGAGAGCTCGATAAATGCTATCAGGGCCTGCTGCATCGAAGACGACGATCGGGAGTCGATTCTCCATACACAAGCTCAGCGCCGTGCTGTCCATGACCTGCAGCTGACGCTGAAGTGCCTCCAGATGAGTCAGGGTGTCGAGCCGCCTCGCGTTGGGAACTACACGCGGGTCCGCCTCGTAGACTCCGTCGACCCCGTTCTTGGCCATGAGAAGTACTTCCCCGTGAATTTCGATGGCCCGAAGAGCGGCCGCTGTATCCGTCGTCATGTACGGGTTTCCGGTCCCAGCGGCAAAGATCACCACTCGACCGCGCTCTAGGTGGCGGATCGCGCGCCGTTGGATGTACGGCTCAGCGACCTGCTGGATAGGCAATGCGGTCATAGTGCGCACCACCGCTCCGGTCTTCTCAAGGCTGTCCTGGAGTGCAAGGG
>DASCML010000032.1:0-12453 GCA_036010925.1 Dehalococcoidia bacterium
CGCTTAGGGCGTCTTCGACGCGGTGCTTCTTCTCTTTGAGCTCGACCTCTGTGGCTGCACCGACGCGGATAACCGCGACGCTGCCGGCGAGCTTGCCGAGGCGCTCTTGGGCCTTTTCACGGTCCCAGTCGCTTTTGGAGTCGTCAAGGATGGCCCTGACCTGTGCGATCCGAGCGTCGATGTCCTTCCGCTTCCCACGGCCCTCGACGATTGTCGTCTCTTCCTTGGTTGAAACGACGCGGCGGGCGCGGCCGAGGTCCGACATTTCCACGCTCTCGAGCGTCCGGCCGATCTCCTCGGAGATGACCTGGCCACCGGTGAGGGTTGCGATGTCGCCGAGGTTGTCCTTCTGGCGGTCGCCGAAGCCCGGTGCCTTCACGGCGAGAACGTTTAGCGTTCCGCGCAGTTTGTTGACGGCGAGCGTTGCGAGGGCTTCACCATCGAGGTCACCGCAGAGAATGATGACGTTCTTGGTTACCTGCAGAATGCGCTCGAGAAGTGGGAGAATCTCCTGGACACTGCTGAGCTTCTTGTCCGTGATGAGGATGTAGGCGTCCTCGATAGAGGCCTCCATCCGTTCTGGCTCCGTGACGAAGTAAGGGCTGATGTAACCGCGATCGAACGCCATACCATCGACGTACTCGACCTCGGTCTGAATGCCCTTGGACTCTTCGACGGTGATGACTCCGTCCTTACCGACCTTCTCCATACACTCGCCTATCAACTCCCCGATCGACGGGTCGTTGTTGGCCGAAATGCTGGCGACCTGCGCCATCTGGGTGCGCTCGGTGACCTTGATGCTGCCCTTCTTGATAGCCGTAACGATCGAGTTCGAGCCAGCTTCGAGGCCACGCTTCAGTCCCATTGGGTTCGCGCCGGCGGCGACGTTCTTGAGGCCCTCCTGGACGATTGCCTGCCCGAGGACGGTCGCCGTGGTGGTTCCGTCACCGGCGATGTCGTTGGTCTTCGAGGCGATCTCCTTCGCCAGCTGGGCGCCGATGTTCTCGAAGGGGTCTTCGAGCTCAACGTCCTTGGCGATGGTCACGCCGTCGTTCGTGATGGTTGGGGCACCGAACTTCTTGTCGAGAACGACGTTGCGGCCTTTGGGGCCCAGGGTGATCTTTACGGCATCCGCGAGGGAGTCGATGCCGCGCTTCAGCGCGTGGCGCGCCTCCTCATCGAAAATCAGCTGTTTTGCCAAAGTTAGGACTCCTGAAAAAAGAGTTGAGAGAGGCATCTTAGCACTCTCTGTCAATGAGTGCTAACAGGCGGTCATGAGCAGGGCACAGGACATGGAAAAAGCCGGGCTCAGGAGGATTTCGAGCTGCTCGCGAGGCGGCTCGGCGAAGTCTTTCGTCTAGCGCTTCGCTACCTCTACGTAGGCCTGGTTCTCGGCGCCCGCGTAAATGGCGTTCGGGCGTACGAGCCGGTTGTCCTCGTACTGCTCCAGCAGGTGGGCGGTCCAGCCGCCGATCCGGGCCAGGGCGAAGATCGGCGTGTAGAGGTCGCTTGGAATACCGAGCATGTAGTAGACCGAGGCGCTAAAGAAGTCGACGTTCGGATACAGCGGGCGCCCCTCGAGGCGTCGTGCTAGGTAGTCGCGCAGCTTCAGAGAGAGGTCGAACACATCGCGGTTCTCTGCCTCCTTGGCGATTTCGTGTCCCAGTTTCTCGAGGATGATCGCCCGGGGGTCGGTGGTCTTGTAGACGCGGTGCCCAATTCCCATCACGCGCTCGCCACGACCGAGCATTGCTTCCACATAGCTGGCGATGTTTCGCTCTTCGCCAATAGCGTTCACGGTCTTATAGACGGCCTCATTGGCGCCCCCGTGGAGCGGTCCTTTGAGGGTGCCGATCGCCGAGGCGATGGCCGAGTACATGTCGCTGAGCGTAGATCCGGTGACGATCGCCGAGAACGTCGAGGCATTCATCTCGTGCTCGGTGTGGAGAATGAAGGCGACGTCCATCACCCGGGCCTGGAGTTCGTTGGGCTCCTCGCCCGTCAGCATGTAAAGGAAATTCGCCGCGTGCGGCAGATCGTCGCGGGGCTGGATGAGAGTCTCTCCCATGCGCAGGCGATGGTAGGCCGCCACAACCGTTGTCATCTTTGCCGCTAGGCGAGCTGCGCTCAGCTTCAACTGCTTCTGCGAGAGGTCGCTGGAGGCCTCGTCCATAGCGCCGATTACCTCGACTGCGATTTCGAGGGTCCGCATTGGCCGCACCACCGGCCAGAGCTCCGTCAGCAGGCGCTCAACCACCGGATCAAGCTTTCGCTCCGCTACCAAGAACGCGTTCAGTTCATCGAGTTCCGCCTTGTTCGGCAGACGTTGGTTCCAGAGCAGGAAGAGAACCTCCTCGAATGAGGAGTTCTCGGCCAGGTCAAAAATGTCGTATCCCGCGTAGACCAGCTCGCCCTTTATGCCGTCGATTCGGCAGAGCTTGGTCGTAGTTACGTTTACTCCCTCAAGTCCTCGCGCTACCTCTTCGGTCATCCCCGGTTTCCTTTCGTGGTCCGTGCTTAGCTGGATTGTATACAATCCGTGTCGCCCTAATCAGCGCTGTCGGCACGCAATCCTAGCAGACGATCAGATCTGTGGCACCGGCATCGGCAAAGGCCTTCGGGCGCTCCCACCTCGCAGCGCTGGCTCGGGGTCCTACGCTTCGGGCCGGGAAGCCAGAAGCGCTCCCCCGATCACGAGGATGATGCCCACCAGGGCGAGCACGGTCACGCTGTCATCCCGGAACACGACGCCCAGCAGCAGCGACACCACCGGAATCAAATAGGTGATGAACGACGACCGGGTGGGGCCCACCCGCCCGACCAGCGACGCCATGATCGCGAAGGCGATGCCCGTTCCTACGATCCCAAGCACGGCTACCGCGATCGCCGATTCGGCCCCGAAGTCCGAACGGAAGAGGTCGAAGATTCCGTAAGGCGCTGTCCAGATCGTTGCCAGGGCAAGCATCCTGGCCATGACGACTACGGACCCGTATTTAGCCTGTAGCGCGGAGGTCATGTTGAGAGCGATGCCGTAACAGAACGTTGCGGCCAGCACCATAGCCACTCCGACCACGGCTGTGCCTCCCACCGAACTCGACCCGACGCTGACCAGTGCAACTCCCGAGAACCCGATGACGATGCCATGCAGCTGGGAGCCCCGGGGGCGCCGGGCAAAGAAGATGGCCGCGGCGAGGCCGGCGAATATTGGGGTCGCGCCATTCAAAAGCCCTGTGACGGCGGAATTGATGTGCTGCTCCGCCAGTGGAAAAAGTGAAAAGGGGATCGCGACCCAGACGACTGACAGCGCGATCAATCGCGGCCGGTCTTCAGACTCGATCCTGGTACGGGCGGCCGGGACAAGCGCCAGGGCCCCGGCGCCAAGCGCCACCCTGAGCCAGGTCACCAGACCCGGACCGAAGGAGTCGAGACCGATCGCGATCAGGAGAAATGAAGCTCCCCAGATTCCGGCGATTGAGACGAACAGCCCCCAGTCAGACGGGTGGAACTGTTCGGTCCGGGATCGAGCGGCTGAGGGCATTGCAGAATTGAGCCTGTTCTGGACCGAAGCCCATCAGACGATATATCGATCACAAGTTATCCGCTGTTCCCGAGCAGTGCCTGTTCTGGCCCCCGGGGTGCTGTCGGCGAATTGGCCCCTGCACTGCCGCTTAGTACAGTTCTTATCACTTCAGGGAGCGACGAGCATGGATCATCGCAAGTGGACCGAGTCAGCCGCGCTGCAGGGATTCCAGGACGACGGACGCTTGGGGGTCGCTATCCGAATCCAGCGTTTCCCGGCCCGCGCGCAGGACTGGTTATGGCTTCATATTTTCACGCCCAGACGCGTTTATGGATTCGTCTCGGACGGGCTCCCGGGGAGCCGTGACGTTCTGCGAATGGATTCCCCAGACGTCTCTTATGGGGTTGGCAGCGAGCGAACACCGGGCGGTGGCGTTCTCCGGCGGCGGGGGCCGCGTGGCGCCCCTCAGGCCGCTGTTGCGTTCGTGTACGGGATGGGCCACCAAGGGCCGGACATGCCTCAGGGCTCGGGGCCCCTCAAGTTGACCGTGTCGGCCACATTCACGCCCTCACCAACCGCCTCCCCACCTCCTGATGGATTGGAAATACCTGGCGCCGTATCCGCCTCGATCGGATTCGGTCGCCGCAGCCGGGACTTGACCGGCTTTGGCCACTGGCTGGAGCAGCACCAAGAGACTCCCCGGTTCGAGACCCCCTATACCTATCTGAGTATCTCGGGCCCGCAGGCGAGCATCGTAGCTCGGCGCTCACCCTCTTCGGTCTCCGGCTACGTCTTGAAGGCCGGGTCAGAAGAGGAGATCGACCGATTTGAGATTAGCCCGGTCGGCTCCCGCCGGACAGTGAAGCTCGGCACGAAAGGTGGCTCCCACTTCGAACTTGGAGTGGAAGACGTACACCGCTACGAGTTGCCGATCGGGGACTCGCCTCGGGCCAGCAGCGTCGTAAGCACCTCGATCGATGGAATGTCCCTCGCCGGCCCTTTGAACGACTGGATGCCGGACGAATTTCCTGCCGAGCTGTCGGCGCCGAAGTAGCCCATCAAAACGACTCGGCTGCCGCCTCCCCCGGGCTGCCTAGCCACCGGGCGGACTCTTGGACCATGGTGTTAGTCATGGCATCGAACGTCTCAAAGGGGTAAACAAGGTCCCGTTCACCCCCGATCGCCTCGAGCAGCGAGTCTCTGGCGAATACTGCGTCTGCCGCGCGGGCGGGTTCGACATCCGAGGGTCCGTCGCCAGCGAACACGACGAAGTCCCCTGCGGACTGCAGCGCCTTTACGTATGAAAGCTTGAATCCCGCGGCGATCTCGATCCCCCGGGGGCTTAGGTATCGCACTCGCCAGCGGTACTGCTTCCGGGCACGACCCGCGTGGCGGGCCAGGTGTCCGAGCCCGAAACTTTCGAGGATGGGCCCCACGAGGATGTCCAGGCTTGCTGAGACGATGAGAGGCTGCCAGCCAGCCGCACTGGCCCAGTCGACCAGCTCACCAAGGCCTGCTCTCGGGCGGGCTGCGGACACGGCAAATGACGCGATGTCCTCCTCATCTGCCTCGACGAGAGACATCGCAGCTGAGCTGTACTGCTCGATGGTGGTGTTCCCGGCTTCGAACTCCTGCTTGAGGCCGAGCCAATCGTCACCGGCGAAGTGTTCCAGTACCTCCCGGGAGACGTTGTTGGTCAGGACGGTACCGTCGAAATCAAGGCAGATTACCTTCGTCATGAACAGAGAATAGACGCTGCTCTTACCCCTCGCATGATGAAAGTGGACCGTGCTCGCTACCTGGTCTTGCCGGCACGAGCGAGACGTTCCCTTGATGGTAGCCTCGACCGCACTCGGGCTACGATCCTATCGGGGGCAGCAAATTTCCCGTTGACGGGAGGGCCTTCCCAATGGAACCGGATGTGCCCTACGGCGAAGTCTTGGTTCTCGATCGCTGGTGCCTTGAGCGCAGAGGGATGGTCGGAGCAACCAGGTGTCTCGTCAGCGTAACTAGGTAAACTTGGGGCCGTGGCACTCGATCTCGATCCTGGAACTGCCGGGCTTGGCAATCCCCGCCTCATCAAGGCTATCGCCGAGGAGATAGACAGGGGCGCCATCCCCTTCGATAAGTTCATGAGTCTGGCCCTCTATCACCCGGAGCACGGCTACTACCGGAAGGCCGGGCGCATCGGTCCTCAGGGTGACTTTGTGACCAGTTCCTCCGTCCATCCGTTGTTTGGCTGGACGATCGCGGGTTGGTGCCATTGGGTCTGGGAACAATTGGGCTCACCGGCCGAGTTCACGATTGTTGAGCCCGGCGCCGGTGACGGGCGACTGGCTGCGGCCATTCTCGATTGGGCAGCCGGGCGCGATGACCGGTTCGCCGAGTCCTTGCAGTACGTGGCAATCGAACCGAACGCGCCCGGAGTCGAAGAGCGTGTGACCTGGGTTGGTGCGCTCGTCCCGCCAGTCGAATACGGGGCGGTGATCTCCAACGAGTTTTTCGACGCGCTGCCGGTGAAGCTGTATGAGGCGAGCGAACAGGGGCCTGTCGAAATTGGTGTTCGCTGGGACGGTAAACAGTTCGTCGAGGCCAACCTTGCAGTGGGCTCAATAGACGGCGCCCCAGCCAGCGGACGATTTGAGGTTAACCCTGGTCTGTGGGCCACCATGCAGAGCCTCGCAGGACTTGTTGGGCGTGGGGCAGTTCTTACCTTCGACTACGGATACCCCCGAGAGGAGCTGTGGGCCTCATGGCGCCACCAAGGCACTTTGCTCGCGTTTTACAAGCACACGGCTCACGAGAATCCCTACATCCATGTTGGAGAGCAGGACCTGACCGCCCATGTCGACTTCACGACCCTGGAGGCCGCGCTGGATGGGTCGGGCTTCAAGACTTTTGGCCCGGCCGCACAGTCGGAGTTTCTCTATGCAGTTGGCCTGCCAGCACTTGTCGACGCAGCACGGTCGGACCTGCAGGAGTACTTCGGGCGAAGGCGAGTACTCGAGACACTGACCGATGGGGCCGGTCTTGGCCGGGTCCGGGTCCTCGCCGGCACACGAGGCTTCGAAGGGGTGCCTCCCGGGTTCCAATCATGAGCTCGGACGAAGGCGATCGCACTAGGTCGGTTCGCGTGCCGGCCTCTCACATTGCCGTGGGTGAGCGGGCCCCTGTGTTCTCGCTGCCCGCAGTCGACACAGAAGGGGCCGAGCTGAAAGTGGATGTTGCTCGGGCTTGGGGCGAAGGCCCGGTGCTCTTGATCTTCTACCAGGACGATGGAATGCCCGTCTGCACGCGTGAACTCCAGGCCTTCGCCCAAGAGCACAGCAGGCTTGTCAAAGCCGGTGTCACTACCTTTGGGATTAACACGAACGGTCTTGGGTCGCATCGGAAGTTCCAGGAGAGGGACCACTTCCCTTTTCCGCTCATCAGTGACTTTTACGCTGATACCGTGAAAGAGTACGGATTCTGGGACCCGGACGAGCGAAAGTCCTCACGGGCGGTCGTGATCATCGCGGAGGGCGGTCGAGTCTCGCACGTGGAGCCCCATTTCAACCCGGGGAATATTAACGCTTTCGAGGAGGTGTTCCGGGCCCTCAGCTTGTTCTGAGGGGCTTCGGGCTTTTCTAGACGTTGAAGAGGATATTGAGAATGTCGCCGTCCTGGACGACGTAGCCCTTGCCCTCGGTACGCAGCAGGCCTTGTTTCTTCAGCTCTACTTCGCTTCCGGCGTCGATGAGATCGGCGTAGCCCATGACCTCTGCTCGAATGAATCCCCGCTGCAGGTCCGTGTGGATCTTACCGGCCGCCTCCGGGGCAGTTGCTCCCGAGGTGACCGTCCAGGCACGACATTCGTCAGGCCCCACCGTCAGGAAGCTGATCAGTCCGAGGAGGCTGTAGCCGGCCTGGATCGCACTGGCCATACCGCTCTCTGTAATCCCTGCTGCCTCGCGGAACTCGGTGGCATCGTCGTCGCTGAGTTCATTGAGCTCCATCTCGAATCTGCCTGACAGGATCGCCACATCACAGTCTCGCCCTGCGTACTTACCGCTCAACTCCTCAAGCAGCGATTCGCGTTCCGGCAGCGGTGAATCGCTGATGTTGACGAGTACGAGCAGCGGAAGCGCGGTGAGAAACTGCGATCCTTCGAGCGCTCGTTGCTCCTCCGGGGATAACTCCATGTCCCGGACCGGAGTGTCGGCCTCCAGTCCACCTTTGAGCTTCTCGAGAACCTCGAGGATTTTCTGCTGTGACTCTCTCTCGCCCGCTTTCATGGACCGAAGCTCCGGCTTGAGGCGCTCGATGCGACGGTCTATCGAACCAAGGTCGATGAAGGCCAGCTCCAGGTGCATGGTCTCGATGTCCCGGCCGATGTCGACAGACCCTTCGGGGTGGGGGTTCGTCTCGTCTTCGAAGCCGCGGACGACGTGGATGAGAGCATCCATTGTCGCCAATTCATTGACGAACTTCCCTGCCGGTCCTTTGCCTTTTCCGAAGGCTTCCCCGCCCGCCGGGAAGTCCACGTATTCGACCGTGGCGTATGTCGTCTTCTTTGGTTTGTACATCTCGCTGAGGCGGTCCACGCGCTCGTCAGGGATTCGCACCACGCCGATGTTGGGCTGCGTATGGGTGCTGTAGGCACCAACCGTCACTGTGCCACGGGTAACCGCGTTGAACACTGTTGTCTTTCCCGCTCCCGCGAGGCCGATGATTCCGAGACGCATGGGCCTAGCGTACGATCAGCCGCTTAGCAGTACAGCCCGGGACTAGAGGCCCGCGAGGTAGCAGGCCGCCGAAACCGCGGCGGTGAGATCGGCGCTGCGGTCCGCAATCGCGATGCCCCATTTCGTGCTACTCGGGAAAGTAAAACAAGCGGCCCGGATGACCGCCCGTCACGTTCCAGCTGCCGAGGTCGCCTATGCGATGGCCTCTTCGAGGCGCTTCTTTATCTCGCCCTTGGGCCTGTATCCGACAATGGTGCCCTTGAGTTCGCCGCCCTTGAAGATGAGCAGTGATGGGATGCTCCTGATGCCGTACTTGCTTGGAACCTGCGGGTTTTCGTCAGTATTCATCTTTAGGAAGTTGACTTTGCCCGAGTACTCCTCGCTGAGCTCCTCGACGATCGGCGCGACCATGCGACAAGGACCGCACCAAGGAGCCCAAAAATCAATCAGGGTTGGGTTCTCTCCTTGCAGGACCTCGGCGTCGAAGCTGGCGTCCGAGATCTCAGAAAGTTTGCTCATTTATTGATCCTCTCCGCTGGGGCCCACCTTGACTTGGAGCCCCCCCGTGGTATGCTCGAAGTATACCCCCATGGGGTATAATAAGTCAAGAGGCAGGCGTAGGAATGTTGCCCGAAGAACATAAGAAGTTGCTCGACCGTCTCGCGAGGGTCGAGGGGCAGGTCCGGGGCCTCAGGAAGATGCTGGAAGAGCAGCGATGCTGCGAGGATGTGCTCACCCAGCTCCTGGCCGCCCGCTCGGGGTTGGAAAAGGCCGGGTTGCTCGTCCTCGACCATCATCTGGAGGACTGTGTCTTCGACGCGGATGTGAACCCGCGGGTCGCCGGCGAAGTGCGCGAGGCGTTGCGGCTCTGGCAGCGGCACGCTGCGCCTGTCGACTGAGACGGCCGCCGAGGTGCGCTCCGCTCGCACAGCCCGATCGCCGGGTGACGACCGCTGGGGCGCACCTTGGCGGCCGCGTAATCTCACCTCAGAAGTGGACCCCGGGGCGGGACAAAAATATGGCAACTGAGCGCGGGAGAACCAACCGTGAACTTGACATCGGCCAGGCTCGTCCGGCCCTCCTCAGGCGACTCAGTCTCCCGTTGAAGCTAGGCGTGTCGACTTTCTAAGCTCCGACTGGGACTAGGACGCGTATCTGGTGGACGGAACCACCGTAGTTAGATTCCTGCGAAGAGCCGAAATAGCCCCCCAGCTCGACCGCAACGAAGCGACCGTATCACTGGCGGCTTCGAGCCTGGGTCCCGAGTTGGCGGTGCCACAAATCACCGTCTACGGATTCCCCAGTGAACACGTTCCGTACCGTTTCTTCGGGCATGTACGCTCGAGCATTCAACCGCCCGGCGCCTTCGGCGGACTTGGTGGAGCGCCCCTCGCGGCATTGCCCAGCCGCTCGTCGCGTTGCTAGGATTCCAGCAGATGGTGTACAGCTCGGTGCTGGTCTTGAATCAGAACTACGAGCCGCTGAATGTCTGCACGGCCCGGCGAGCCATAGGGCTCGTCCTCCGCGGCCGCGCGGAAGTGATCGAAATCGGCAAGGGTGCCCTCCGGTCCGCCACGCGCCACTTTCCGCTCCCGTCGGTCATCCGTCTCGTTAACTATATCAAGCGCCCCAGCCCCCGGGTCAGGCTCTCTCGGAAGGAGATCTTCGCTCGTGATGGCTGGACGTGCATGTACTGCGGGCGGAAGACGAGCGAACTGACCGTGGACCATGTGATTCCCCGCCACAAGGGCGGAGAGCATACCTGGCAGAACCTGGTGGCCGCCTGCAGGGGCTGCAATCATCGGAAGGCTGGCCAGACTCCCGCGGAAGCGAAATTCGAGCTTCTCAAGAAGCCGAAAGAGCCTCGCGTGTCGTACTACTACCTGTTCCGGTCCTACCTCGATGCCAACGACGGCTGGCGAAAGTTTGTGCCCGGCGCCTGACGGCGCACTTGCCGGTCGAGTACTCCCTCCACCAGCTCCGTTAGAGTGCGCTAAGACTTCTAAGTGGAGACGATTTATGAGCTACAGATTGTCCGTAGGATTTGCTTCGAGGGGTGCCCGGGACCGGGAGTCCATGTTCGATGGCATCCGTGCAGCAGACGAAGCAGGTGTCGATTCGGTTTGGGTAGCCGAGTCGTGGGGCGAAGATGCATTCACGTTGATGGGTCAGATAGTTGAACGCACAGAGCGCATTAATGTCGGAACGGCCATCATCAACGTGTTTTCACGGACCCCTGCTGCAATCGCTCAGCACTTCGCTACGCTCGATAGCGTCTCGGAAGGCCGGATGATCGTCGGTCTCGGCACGAGCGGGGCCAACGTAATTGAGCACTTCCACGGGATCCCCTTCAAGCGGCCGATCGCGCGACTCCGGGAGTACGTTGAAATCATCAACATCCTCATGTCTGGTGAGAAGCTCGACTATTCTGGGGAGTTCTTTGAGCTGCACCGCGGATTCACGCTCAACATGAGCCGGTTCAGGGATCACATTCCCGTCTACTTAGCTACGCTTGCACCGGCCAGCGTTCAGCTGACCGCAGAGATTGCCGACGGATGGTTGCCCATTTGGACTCCGATCGGCGAGCTTCCCGCTGTAGCCAAGGCGGTCCGGGACCAGTCTGTTGCGGCTGGGAGACCTGCAGACGCTGTCACCATTCGCTCGCCCGGGGGTGTCACCCTCACCAATGACGTCGAGTCCGCAAGAGCGGCCACTGCCGGGGCCTTCGCGTTCTACGTGGCGCGAATGGGCAAGTTTTACGCGAATCACCTGACCCGGATTGGTCACGGCGATGTGGTCGAGAAGGTGCGCGCAGCCTGGGAGGATGGAGGCTCCGGTGCTGCGGCCGCCGCCGTCCCACCTGACCTCCAACAGTCGCTTGGACTGGTGACGGACTCGGTCGAACAGGCCCGAGACCGGCTCGCCGAGCAGGAGGCCGCCGGAGTGAGACTCCACTCGATGAATGTGTCACCGGGCAGAGGGATCGACTTGCGCAAAACGTTCGAAGCGCTGATGCGCTGACCTCCCAGCCCCCGGGGGGGGGCCACTCATGTAAAATGTCGGCCATGGTTGGGGAACCTTCGGAAAAGATTCTCGCGGAGGCGAGCGAACTTGCGTCCCGCGAGATCGGCGGCACCCTCGCGACCATGCACTCCGAGGATGGGACGCCTTATCTCACTTACGTCTTCTTTCATCTGCGAGAGAGCGGGGAGGTCCTTTTCGCAAGCATGGGTGGACCCCAGCACGCTCGAAATATCAGCGCAACTCCAGAGGTTTCGTTTCTCATCGACAATCGCGAAATCATTCCCGAGAGCTGGGATCTCTTCAGCAGGATTGTGATTGAAGGCCGCGCCGAGCACGTTCCGAAGGACGACGCTCGATTCGGTCCCTACCTCGCGGAACTGCAGTCGAAAGACAACCAGGCTGCGCGTTTCATAGCCGACCACGGCGATGTTTATTGCATTCATCCAAGGCGCCTTATTTTTCGCCGCGGAACGGAGCCGCTTGCCCAACTCATCGAGTTTCCTGTCCAGGGGGACTAACCGACCCGCCGTGCCGAGAGATGCAATCTGCCAGTGAACTACCGAGAGGCGATCGACTACCTGCTCTCCCTCTCTGACCTCGAACGGGGCATCCAGAAGTCGGCCAACCCGACGATGAGCCTCGGTGCGATTCGCTCTCTTTTCAAGCGTCTCGGGAACCCCCAACACGGTCGTTCGACTGTCCACGTTACAGGGTCGAAGGGAAAGGGCAGTACCGCCACTATGATCGAATCGATTCTGTGCGCAGCCCGGAAACGCACAGCTCTCTTCACGAGCCCCCACCTGCATTCGTACCGGGAACGAATCCGGTTTAACGGAATTCCGGTGAGCGAGCAAGAATTTGCCTCTGCACTTGAGACGGTCCTCCCTGCGCTCGGGCTGGAATCGCAACAGGTGGGTGCTGACCTCAGCACATTCGGCATTCTCACAGCGATGTTCTTTGCGTCAGTGAGCAACCGGTCGCCGGCCGTCGACTGCCAGATTGTCGAAGTGGGTCTTGGCGGCAGTTTTGATGCGACAAATGTGTTCGAAAAAGTAGACGTTGCCGTCATCACGCCGATCGCCCTTGAGCACACCGCAATCGTCGGCGATTCGGAGTCTGAGATAGCACGGGACAAGGTTGGAATAGTGAAAGACGGATCAACCTTTGTGTTGACTCGCCAAGAGA
>DASCML010000033.1:0-7049 GCA_036010925.1 Dehalococcoidia bacterium
CCGTTAAGAAAACTCGAGCCTCAATAAAATCGAGACTCGCTTGTTCCCATGACGGGTTAACCCAGACGTTCTCTTCCGTCCGATATCCAGTTGTTAAAGTGCGCCGGCCACAAAAGGGCCGATTGAGGAGACTATCGGAACCACGCTTCACTGTCAACGCAGCCACGGTCCCTCAGCCTACCCTCACTCGCCCCCAACTTCCCGCCCAGAACCAGCCTCGGAACGGCGCCACTTCTTACGCTGCTCCGCTCGCACTCGCTCGTCGGTAGACCGGTATCCCTCCAGGAAGTCGGAGGCGAACCGGTCAATGCTCCCCGATTGGATCGACAGTCGCAAATCCTCCATCAAGCGCGCTAGATAGTGGAGGTTATAGAGCGTCGCCAACCGATAGCTGAGAAGCTCATCGTTCCTGAACAGATGATGCAAGTAGGCCCACGAATAGCCCCTCAGCGGCTCGAACGAATCATCCAGCGGACGGTCGTCCTCACGGAACCTGGCGCTCTTCACGTTCACCCTCCCAGCATCGGTGAACAACGATCCCGTCCGCCCCAAGCGCGTCGGCAACACACAGTCAAACATGTCGACGCCCCGCATCACGCCCTGCACAAGATCCTCGGGGCTACCCACTCCCATCAGGTAGCGCGGGCGCTCCACCGGAAGCTCGGCGGTGACCACCTCCGTCATCGCCCACATGGCTTCCTTCGACTCGCCAACCGAGAGCCCACCAATCGCGTAACCCGGGGGATCCATTCCTCGCAAAGTTCGCGCATGCCAGGTCCTCAACTTCCCGTCGGTTCCTCCCTGGATGATCGCAAACGTCACCAGCTCCTCTGCCGCTCTCCGGCAGCGCTCATACCAACGGACCGTCCGCTCAGCCGCGTCCTTGGCCTCCGCGGGGTCGGCATCACCAGCGACTACGTGGTCCAGTGGCATCGCGATATCCACGCCCAGCGCTCGCTGGGCCTCCATCGCAGTCTCCGGAGAATAGTCGTGCTCACTTCCGTCTAAATGAGAACGAAAGCGAACACCGTTCTCATCGACACGGCGCATCGAGGCTAGGCTGAACACCTGGTATCCACCGCTATCCGACAGGATCGGCCCGTCCCATCCCATGAACCGGTGAACACCCCCAAGCCTCTCAATCGTTTGATGACCGGGGCGCAAGAACAGGTGATACGCATTCACGAGCAGAATCTCCGCTCCAGCTGAAACCACGTCGTCTGCCGAAAGCGCCTTCACGGCCGCAAGGGTTCCAACCGGCATGAACGCCGGCGTCCGCAACGCGCCGTGGGAGGTGAGGAGCTTCCCGGCCCGAGCCGCGACCGGGCCGCCGGGAGAAGTTTCCAGGTCAAAAGAGAACGGGGTCTTGCCGCTCACTCCCCGCCAACCACCTGCTCTACAGCTTCGCGGATGACATCGCCCGGAACATCTCGGCTCGTGAACGCCGCACCGAGACGTTCCAAGAGGACCCAGTTCACACGGCCTCCACGAATCTTCTTGTCGCCGAGCGTTGCTTCGATCACCTGGTCTGCCGTAACACCCGACACCTCGTCCGGAAGGCCGCACACCCTCACCAAGGACTGCTGTCGTTCGAATTCCTCAGGACTCAGCCGCCCGAGGGCAACCGAGATCAGGCCAGCCGCTCGCATCCCGACAGCAACTCCTTCGCCGTGGAGATAGCGACCGTAGCCCGTAACCGTCTCGATCGCATGCCCAACCGTATGCCCGTAGTTCAACAGGGTCCGAGCACCACCTTCTCGTTCATCCCCTGACACGATCCGCGCCTTTATCGCGACACTCCTGGCAAGCAGATCATCCGCGACGAGTCGGGAAAGATCCCCGCCCGTGGCCTCGAGGCGGGTCACAAGTTCTCCATCGAGAATGAATCCATGCTTTATTAGCTCGGCAACGCCCGCTCGGATGTGTCTCTCAGGCAGTGTTTCGAGGACCGCTGGATCAACGATCACAGCGCGCGGCTGGGAGAAGGCTCCGACCATGTTCTTCCCACGTGGGTGGTCAACCCCTGTCTTCCCGCCGATGGCGGCATCCACCATCCCAGCCATAGTGGTCGGGACATGTATGAAGTCCACTCCACGAAGGACGGTTGCCGCGGCAAAACCGCCAACGTCGGTAACCACCCCGCCTCCAAGGCAGACGACAAAATCAGAACGCTCCACACGCGCCTCGAGCAGCCACTCATAAATTCCGGCAACCGTTTCGAGCGTCTTGTTCTGCTCGCCCGGAGCGATGGCGTGGCTCCTGGTCTGGTAGCCAGCGGCCGACAGGCTCGCCTCAACCGACCTGCCGTGGAGGTCGAGAACGACACCGTCGGAGACGATGAAGGCCCTCCCTTTCAGCCCGAGATTTCTACAGATATCTCCGGTCGAACCCGCCGACCCGGCGCGCACGTAGATCGGGTAGCTCGACGTATTGGTGACCACGCGGGCGGCCTCAGCCCCACCCCAGCCGGCCCGATCGGCGGCTGCCATTGATATCGCGTCGCCGCCGGCTCCCGCCGCCAGGATCCCGGCGATACGCTCGGCCACTTGCGAGGGGTTGTAGTAGTCCACAGCGACCGAGTGAGGCGCCATCTCGTAATAGTGGCGCCGTTCCGCAAACAGCTCATCCAGCCGCAATAGTGGGTCACCGGCGAGGAGCGGACGAGCTTCAGTGACGGGATCAGCCGCCAACCGCCGGGCCGCCTGTTCGGGGGTCACATCGAGCCAGACAGCGACCCCCTTGGCAATGGCTCGCCTACTTTTCTCATAAGTTGGAGCACCACCGCCAGTGGCGATGACTACCCGATCCCGCGAACTCAGCTCCTCGAGGACGTCTGCTTCGAGGGCCCGAAACGCCGGCTCTCCGAGAGAGGCGAATAACGCCTCGATATTGCGACCGGCCTTCTGCTCGACGCGCTCATCACTGTCAATGAACTCCCAGCCAAGGTGGTCCGCAAGGATTCGGCCGACTGTGCTCTTCCCGGCGCCCGAGAGACCCACGAGGAATACTCGATTTGCTGCCACATCAGCCGTCCGGCAGCTGGTTTCTAGGCACGAGCCCGGACATGTGCAAATCGTAAGCCCGGCGCAAGCTCTCGAGGGTGTCTCCTCCGAACTTCTCCATCCAGGCTTCTGCGATAACGATCGCCACCATCGCCTCTGCGACCACACCCGCGGCCGGGACCACGCAGACATCACTACGCTCATGGTGGGCGAGCACCTTCTCGCCGGTGTCGAGATCGATCGATGGCAACGGGTGAGCCAGAGTCGGTATGGGCTTGACGGCACCGCGAACGACTATGTCTTCGCCTGTCGACATGCCTCCTTGGATCCCACCGTGCCTGTTGCTGCCGTGCCGCCAGGATCGGCCCTGCCATTGCTCGGCCGGGAGAATCACATCGTGCACCTCAGACCCAGGTCGTGTGGTTCCGGCAAATCCGTCTCCAAAATCGACGCCTTTGAAGGCGTTGATGCTGCAGACAGCCTGTGCGATCCGTCCATCAAGCTTGCGATCCCAGTGGACGTGGCTCCCTAAGCCGAGAGGGGCTCCGATTGCCCGGACTTCGACCACTCCGCCGAGGGTATCCCCATTCGGTTTCTGGGCGTCGATGGCGGCGACCATTGCCTCGCTCGCCGAGGCGTCCGCACAGCGAACCGGGCTCGCATCCACCGCGGCCCAGTCGAGCTCGGCGAGGACGGCCGCCTCCACGTTCCCGATTGACAGGGTATGACTGCGAAAGTGCACACCGAATTCAGCAACGAGGCGCTTGGCGACCGCACCGACAGCCACCCGGGCCGCGGTTTCCCTCGCTGATGCCCGCTCAAGCACGTTCCGCACATCCGAGAATCCGTACTTGAGGGCACCCGGCATATCTGCATGGCCGGGACGCATCCGAGTGACGCGCTCGCCTGGATACTCCACCGGCTCCGCGGACATCTTCTCCGCCCAGTTCACCCAATCGAGATTCTCGATCCAGAGCGCGACCGGTGAGCCGAGCGTGAGTCCATGGCGCACCCCACCGCGGATCTCAGCCCGGTCCTTCTCAATCTTCATTCTGCCGCCGCGGCCATAGCCACCCTGGCGCCGGGCGAGATCACCCGCGATGTCGTCTTCAGACAGGGGGAGCCCTGCGGGCAGGCCTTCGATAAGCGCGGTCAGGCCCTTTCCGTGGCTTTCCCCACCGGTGAGAAAGCGGAGACCAGCCATCAGGACAAGTCCTCCTGCTCTGCGGATTTGTGAACGATATCGGCGGGGTGAATGCCGTCGACTTCTGGAATCTCGACCGGAACACCTCGACCCCCGAGACCGCGCTCATAGCTCGTATCGAACCTCCCGAGAACCTCCTCAGGGGTCAGAGCCTCCCAGTCAATACCCTCCGCCTTGGTGCGCCACGCCGTCGTGGTCAGTATTGGCTTCTGAATCGCATCCTGATCGTCCGACGCAAAAGTCGTAAAGACATCGACTCGAACACCCTCGAGGCGCAGGTTGGCAACATCGTACAGCAACATGTCGACAAGCCTCGACGCCAGGTTGATGGCCTCATCGAGGGCGCTGGAAGCCTGCACGCGGCGCCCGTTTTCGATTCGAAACTCCGCCTCGGCCGAAGTTGAAACTGTTGCAGTATCCGCTGTGACCGCAATCAGCTGCGCCCCCTGGATGCTTACCCACAGCCCTGACTTAACGCCCTTCGGCGGCCTTGCCCGGCGCCAGCTGTTCATCGATTCCTCGAGCAGCGCACAGACGATAGCGACGTCCCCGGCGGCGACCCTTCGCCTCCAGGCCCGCTGTTGGAACATCTCCGTGGAAACTGCCCAGCCGACCAAGAGGAAAAGAGCGAGCATGACGATTGTTCCGAATACAAGCATCGCTCACGACCTCTCAGCTAGCCCGGTGCGTCGGCGCTCCGCGTCGATAGTGCAGCCCGGGCGCAGTCCATCATTACGGCAAACGGGGCCGACTGGCCGGTCCAGAGCTCGAACGATAGCGCCCCCTGGTGGACCAACATCGGGAGCCCACCGAGAGTGGGGTTTCCGCGTACCTTTGCCGATCTGATCAGCGGCGTGTCTTCCGGAACGTAGACGATGTCGACAACCAGAGCGCCGTCCCTGATCGCCCCGACATCACACGGGATCCCTGCCGGTACCTCGCCGCCCTGCATTCCCACGGAAGTACAGTTGATGACGCAGTCGAACTCGTCCAGGGCCTGTCCGGCCCCGACGACTCTGACCCGGGATGAATCGGCAACGCGTCCGAGATCCTGTACGAGACGCCTCGCTCGCACCTCGGTGCGATTGGTAACCGCGACCATGCGGGCATCGGCGGCGGCGAGTGCGAAGGAAATGCCCCGTGCAGCACCACCCGCGCCCAGGACGAGGAACGATCGGCCAGTCGGTTCGAACTCCCGCTCCCGCCGAAGCGATGAGATGAAGCCACGGCCGTCCGTGTTGAAGCCAACCAGCCTTCCGTCGCGATTTACGATCGTGTTGACCGCTCCTGTACGAGCGGCCTCTTCGTCAATCTCATCGAGCAGCGTCCGAACGGCCTCTTTGTGGGGAATCGTGATGTTCACGCCGAGGCAGGATGGCTCTCGAAAGCTCGAGAGCCGCCACGGCAGACTCTCCGGTGGCGTGTCCCAGAGCTCGTAAGTGACGTCGAGCTGGAGCTCGTGGAAAGCCGCCGCCTGAAAGGCGGGACTCAAAGAGTGGGCCAACGGATGGCCGACGATCCCGGCGTAGCTGCTCATTGCCCCACGCTCGCGATATTAGCCAGATGCTGCTCCCACGTTTCGGCGAACAGATGGGAACCATCCCCCTCCACCGAGTCAGCCACGAAGTAGTACATGGTGGTCGCACTGGGGTTAGCCACGGCTTCGATCGCAGCGAGTCCTGGGTTAGTAATCGGTCCTGGAGGAATTCCCGAGTACTTTCGCGTGTTGTATTCAGAATCGATTTCTAAGTCCTCGACAGTCAACTCCGCCTTCCACCAACCATGTTCGGCAACGCTGAAGGGGTCGATTGCCACAGCGAACTGAACGGTGGGATCCGCGCCGAGCCGATCTCCCGCAGCGATCCGGTTGAAGAAGACGCCGGCGATCAGCGGCCGCTCATCCTCCAAGACGGCTTCCCGTTCAATTATCGACGCGATAGTGAGCGCCTCATGGAGTGTGAGCCCCTGCGCCCGAACGGCATCCCTGAGCTCCGGTGAGAAGCGTCTATCGAGGGTTTCGATCATAAATTCGACCAGGTCGGCTGCGGTCACCCCCTGGGGCATGATGTAGGTGTCCGGGAACAGATAACCCTGACGGTCATGGCCCTCAGGAGCATCCGCGGCGAATTCGGCTGGTAGCACTGCCACATGAGCGGCCGCAATGAAGTCCTCGGACGGCCCGAAACCTGCCTCTTCGGCGAGTTCCGCCATCTCCTCGATCCGTAGTCCCTCCGGGAAAGTGACCCGGATGGTGGGCACTGTCCGGTTGCTGGTCAGGAGATTGATCACCGTGACGACCGACGCCCCGGTGGGGAGCTGGTAGTCTCCCGCGCTCAGTCGGTCCTCAAGGCCCATAAGCGAAACGAGTAAGCGGAATTGCCTGGCTGACTGGACGATACCGAGCTCTTGGAGTTCGTCTCCTATCTCTGACGCCGAGTGTCCTGCCGGGATTTCGTAGATGAGGCTGTCACCCAGGGCAACGGTCGGCGCTCCCGAAACGGCGAGGTCTCCAGTTGCACCGTCCGGCGTTCTTCCCACCATCCATGCGGCAACAAGAATGGCAATGGTCACTCCGAGGGCCCCACAAACAATGCTCACAAGATCGCGGTCAAGCCTCAAGAGCTGATACCACCATTCCGCTTATCGATCACCGCCTGGAGGAGAATGGTCGCGGCGGCTGAATCCAGAGTGCCGTCGCGCCGCACCTTGCCGCGTTTGGAACGTCGCGCCTGGACCGTAGTAAGGCGCTCGTCGAAGGTCGAAACACGAACCTTCAGCCCACCGGAAAGTGTGTCGGCGATTTTCCGGGCTCGAATCGTCTGGTCCGTGAACGCCCCACTCAT
>DASCML010000034.1:0-3567 GCA_036010925.1 Dehalococcoidia bacterium
CCAGGGAAACGATCGCCTCGTGACCCCGATTCGGAGCTGGACTCGGGAGGTCGGACGTGACGAGCCGCCGCCGCCAGGCCTCCTCTCTCGCCTCGGAGTTTGCCAGGTAGTGTTGGAGTGTGGCCGTCTTTTCGGCCTCGGGATTCTTGGTCCAGACTCCTTCGGGCCCTCGGAAATCCGGTATGCCCGACTCAGTCGAGACCCCTGCACCAGTGAGAACAACGGTACGTCTCGAATCGCGAATCCAGGACGCTACCTGATGAGATTCTGCGAACTGATCACCCATGACTGGAACCCTAGCGGTGAGTTCGCATATCGGAAAGTCAAAGGGCGCGGGGGTCGATGGATGTATACTTTTCGCTCACTCACTTCCGGGGTCTTATAGGGCCCTTTTTCTGCGGGGGCTTGATGAGCAAAAACAAAGAAGAATGGCTCCAAGGGACTTTCGCCAAGGCGATAACGCGCTTCAAGGAGCGTCGGCCTTCGTTTGAGACCACAGGCAGGATGAGTCTCGAACCCCTGTACGCGCCTGAGGACCTAGATGGGTTCGACGCTGCCGACGACCTCGGGTTTCCGGGTGAGTACCCGTTTACCCGCGGGGTGCAGCCCACAATGTACAGGGGCCGCTTTTGGACGATGCGCCAGTACGCGGGATTCGGGGACGCGGAGGAGTCAAATCGTCGATACCGATACCTTCTCGGTGCGGGTCAGACCGGGCTGTCGGTAGCATTCGACCTCCCCACCCAAATTGGCTACGACTCAGATGACCCGATGGCCGCCGGCGAAGTGGGCAAGGTCGGCGTCGCAATCTCATCGATCGAGGACATGGAGATTCTCTTCAACGAGATCCCTCTGGAGAAGGTCACGACCTCGATGACTATCAACGCCACCGCCCCAATTCTCCTCGCTCTGTACATCGCGGTGGCCCGAAGGCAAGGCGCGGATATTGGCAAGCTCGGTGGCACCGTCCAGAACGACATTCTTAAGGAGTACATCACCAGAGGAACCTACATATTCCCGCCCCAGCCCTCGATGCGACTCATCACGGACCTCTTCGCGTTCTGCAAGGACTCCGTGCCGGACTGGAACACTATCTCGATTTCTGGGTACCACATGAGGGAGGCGGGCAGCACCGCCGCCCAGGAAGTGGGATTCACACTGGCCAACGGCATGGCCTACGTGCGGGCCGCCATGGATGCCGGACTCGGCGTCGACGATTTCGCCGGGCGTTTGAGCTTCTTCTTCGCCTGCCACAACAACTTCCTCGAAGAGGTCGCCAAGTTCCGTGCGGCCCGGCGGCTCTGGGCCGGGATCATGAAGAATCACTTTAGTGCCCAATCGGCGCGCTCCCAGATGCTTCGCTTCCATACCCAAACCGGCGGAGCAACGCTCACCGCTCAGCAGCCCGAGAACAACATCGTTCGCACTACCATTCAGGCCCTCGCATCGGTGCTCGGAGGTACCCAATCCCTCCATACCAACTCGATGGACGAGGCACTCAGCCTCCCAACAGAGCGCGCCGTGCAGATCGCACTGCGCACACAACAGGTCATCGCCTATGAAAGTGGTGTGGCTGACGTCGTCGACCCGCTCGGGGGATCCTGGCTAATTGAGGACCTGACCAATCGGATTGAGGCAGAAGCTCGAAAGTACATCGAGTCGATCGAGGCCAGCGGCGGGGCGTTGCCAGCCGTTGAAAACGGATTCCAGCAGAAGGAGATCCAAGAGGCTGCATACCGATTCCAACGCGAGATCGAAACCGGCGAGCGAGTCATCGTTGGGGTCAATGAGTTCGCCAACGCATCCGAAGAAGAACCTGATGTGCTCCGGGTTGATCCATCAATCGGCCAACGCCAGGCGGAACGACTCAAACGGCTCCGCGCAAGCAGGCCTTCCGAAGGGGTCGTGGCGCTTCGCTCCAAGCTGCTAAACGCCGCAAACGGAACGGATAATCTGATGCCTGTCATCATTGAATGCGTGGAGAGCAAAGTCACACTCGGCGAAATCAGTCACACCCTTCGCGAAGCTTGGGGGGAGTACCGGCCTCAAGTGGTCATCTAGTCATGGACGGCGACGAAGGCTGGTCGCCGAAATCCATCGCAAGAGGAACTAGCTGTTTTGCAAGATCGAGACATATCAAATTCGTATCCTCGGGCGTCCACTCGCTGATCAGTGGACGTTCGAGAACATCGTTGGTCACGTTACAACCTGGGAGCCTGACGAGAATTCAACCGCTGGAACGAGGACCATGTGGAGCGAAAGCGGAACCTCAATTTCTGGGACCTAGCTAAGTAGCTTCGAGAGTGTCAATCAGGGCTGATTGACACTCTCGAAGCTACTTCTGACGCCGTCCTGGTGAACGGACCGTTTCCGGAACGACAGCTGATTCAAGGAGTCACCGACCACGACAGCAACCATTGGCAAGAGATTGCCGCGCACCTCAGGAGTGTGGAAGGAGTCGTCCCCACCGCCCCTCGCTGACTGGCGGGGCGACAGCCAGCACCGCCCCGATTCAGCCGCGGAGCAGGCAGACTGGGTGCGATGCATTTGTCGGGACAGGCCAGCTGGGTACACCAATCAAGCGGTCGCCCGCAAAGCTGTCCCCGAGTAGGATTTGCTATCGTTATGGGGGTGGACCCGTGAGCGAACGTCCGTTCAACGTCTTGGGCGTCCAGCAGATAGCCGTTGGGGCGCTGGACAAGTCCGAACTAAGGCGGTTCTGGGTTGACACTCTCGGCCTCACAGTTACCGGCAACTTCAGGAGCGAGTCAGAAAACGTCAATGAAGACATCGCCGTCGCAGGTGCAGGGCCCTTGAAGGTTGAAGTGGACCTTATGGAGCCGATCGACCCCGAGAGCAAGCCGGCTGTCCACGTTCCCCAACTCAATCATATCGGCCTCTGGATCGACGACCTGCCGGCGGCAGTGATGTGGATGGAGAAGAACGGCGTCCGATTCACCCCTGGCGGGATACGCCAGGGAGCGTCTGGCTTCGATGTCTGCTTCATTCATCCGAAGGGCAACGAAGACGCGCCGATCGGTGGCGCCGGGGTTCTTGTTGAGCTTGTGCAGGCGCCAGACGAAATCATTTCCACTTTCCAGCAGTACTCCAACTCCTGATGTCCGAATACGAGGAGACCAATGAGCGAAAGTGAAAAGATCCGAGTTCTCATCGCCAAGCCAGGGCTGGATGGGCACGATCGCGGGGCGAAAGTGGTCGCTCGAGCGCTTCGAGATGGCGGCTGCGAGGTCATCTACACAGGCATTCGGCAAACGCCGGAAATGATAGCCGAGGCGGCACTCCAAGAAGATGTCGACGTTGTTGGTTTGAGCATTCTTTCTGGTGCCCATCTTGAGCTTTTCCCGCGCATCGTAGACGAGCTAAACGAGCGCGGCGCCGACGACGTGCTTCTGTTCTGCGGCGGAATCATCCCAGAGGAAGACACAGATGCGCTGACCAAGCTGGGTTTCCAGGCAATATTTAGGCCGGGCACGAACACGCAGGATATCGTCAAGTTCGTCCAAGACCATGTGAAGGCGTAGTGGAAGATCTCGTCCAGCGATTCCT
>DASCML010000035.1:0-5127 GCA_036010925.1 Dehalococcoidia bacterium
TGGCGACCAGTAGCTTCGTCAAAGTCATGCGTCGATTCCTTGATTGACCTGGGCCCGTCAGCATCCCGGCCAATTGGGCCGATTTCCCCCTACACACTTCAAAATTCGTAGGCGAGGAGTACAGCAGGCTTACCCACCGTACGGGCGGGATCGATTTCACGATTCTTCGCTACGGGAACATCTACGGCCCGCGCCAAGACCCCCGGGGTGAAGCTGGCGTGGTGGCGATTCTTACAGGAAAGATACTGAGTGGTAAACAACGCGCCATAGACGGTGACAGCGAGCAGAAAAAGGATTACATCTACGTCGGCTATGTCGCCAGGGCGAACGCCCTGGCCTTGGACTCCGGATTCGGGAGTCACCTGCAACATCGGAACCGGCAAGGGGATTTCGGTGAACAAGGTCTTCAATACGCTCAGTGAAGCCACCTCGATCCTAAACGTCCCAAGACCGGGGGACCCCCACCGCCACATCTCTGTCCGCAGACGCAGAAGCGACATGTACAGTTGCCAACAATGCGGTGGTTGGGACTGGTGGCCGGAATCGCAGCGATGGCTATTGCGTGCGGCGATGACGGTCCGACGCTGCCGCCCACTGAGAGCCCGGGAGAGTCGACCGCCGAAGCCACAGCGACGACCCCTTCGGATTCGCCTGAACCCGACACCCGCCGATCGCCATCGTGACCGGCTCTGGTACCTGCCTAAACGTGCGTGAAGAGCCGACTCTCGAGGCGGCGATCATCGGATGCTACCCGGACGACACAGAATTCCCCCATGGAAATCGACTGGAATTCGCGGAATTCTCCCACTTCCCAGTCGGCTTCGTCACCTACTGGCTCCAGGTGGAGACCGACGAAGATAAGTTGGGTTGGGCGGTGACCGAATTTCTATCGTTCGATGTAACTCTTCTTGAGGTCGACTACAGCGTTCCGGTCCACCCACGCGGGACCACGACCGGCGTTCGGCTGATTGATGCAGTGATAGAGGCCATGGAGGGGGCAGACCGTAGGGCGCTGGGAGAAAATCTCATCGCCCAGATGCTCGGGTGCGTAGCGGAGCCCACCATGGGCATCGGCAATCCGCCGGAGTGTGAAGACGGCGAACCGGTCGGCACCGAAATAGAGGTCTTCTACTCGAGCGCTTGCGAGGGATATTGGAGCCGATTCGAGGACGTGAATGCAGCACTCATTATCGACGGAGCCCCGCGAATCTACGCGATTCACGAGATTGATTCCGAGTTCTCATCGGCTGACTACGGCCTTGTGTTTGCCGTAGCGAGCGGCGGTGAGCGCATGATATCTGTGGGATTGGATTCGGGTGGTATCGTCGGGGTTCATTGGACTTGCGACGGATACGCACACGAGCGTACCCCCAACGGTCGAAGACTGCTGGAGCCACCGACCTAAGGGACGTCGAGATTGGTCACCCGGCTCCCTGAATCCAGAGCGTTCGAGAAGTGGAGGAACATCCAAGAAGAGGGATGGGAACCAGGTGATATGGAGCTGAGTAAACGCTCCTATTCTATTCTGCAATATCAGATGGGATTGGATCCCGTTAAGACGCCGCAGGCCTGACGCACGCCCTGGTCCTCGCTACGGTAGGCTAGCTCGGAATATCAAACCCGCTTCCGGCATTCGTTTTCCGGCGGCGCCGGAGAGACGGATGAATCAGCCACGAACCGATTATCTGAAAGAGATGCGGGCTGCCGCCGAGGCCATCGATCTCAACCCGCGCGAGTTCGTTCAGCCAACAGATCACTGGGTGGACCTGAACGGAATTCGGTTTCACTACCTCGATTGGGGAAACCCGGAGCTGCCCCACCTCGTACTCCTTCATGGTGGGTCTCTGACCGCTCACACATGGGACATGTCTGCACTGCTACTGCGGCAGCACTACCATGTAGTTGCTCTGAACCAGCGCGGACACGGCGACACGGGCTGGACGCCCGAGGATCAGCTCGGGGAGGACTGGGGCGCTTTCATGCACCAGGACACCGAGCAGTTCATGGACCATCTCGGCTTCGAGAAGTTCGTTCTCTGCGGAATGTCGATGGGCGGAATCAACTCCTACCACTACGCTGCCCGACACCCAGGGCGCTTGCAGGCCCTCATCATCGTCGATGTCGCCCCGGTGACAATGAAGGAGGGTATCATCGAGATGGCGCAATTCCGACAGGACACCGAAACCCTCAGCAAGTTCGAGGACTTCTTGGAGCGGGCCATCAAGTTCAATCCGAAGCGTAACCCGGCCCATCTCCACTATAGCCTGCTCCATAGTCTCAAGCAGGTTGATGATGGCTGGACGTGGAAGCAGGACCATCGCCGACCGCAGCAGGACCTCAGCGATGAAGAGGCGAAGAAAACGAGAGAGGTTCGCTCAGAAGAACTCTGGCAGGACGTCAAGGCGATCACTACCCCGACGTTGCTGATGAGAGGGGAGAACAGCAAGATCCTGGCCGCAGAAGCTGCCGAGAAAACCGTCGCATCCATGCATGATGCTGAGTTCGTCGTTGTTCCCCGGGCCACGCACAACGTGCACGCCGACAATCCGAAGGATTTCGCCGCCGAGCTGATCTCCTTCGTTTCGAGGAAGCTCGGTAACTAGGTGACATTTCGAACTTGTTTGGAGTAGCCAATGAAACCGCTTCGGGGCATTGATGGCATCACAGCCGAGTGGCTGACAGATTCGTTGAGGGGAGACGGCCACCTCGGCTCAAACGGCCGCGTCGCTGAAGTGGCCGTCTCCGACCTCGGCGTGGGCCGCGGGTACATCAGCCAGACCGTCCGTGTGACGCCGACCTA
The DNA here is from genome assembly GCA_036010925.1 of Dehalococcoidia bacterium. GTDB lineage: Bacteria > Chloroflexota > Dehalococcoidia > Tepidiformales > Tepidiformaceae > DASCML01. The sequence continues at coordinate 2,801 of DASCML010000035.1, forward strand.
CGAGGGTGACCCCGGCTCGGCACCCGCCACGGTGATCGCCAAGGTTCCTTCGTTCGTCAACGTTCAGGAGCGTTACAACCGATGGATCGGGACGATGGTCAAGGCCGAGGTCGACTGGTACAGGGAAGCGGGGGCCGAATGCCCCACGCGAGTCCCGTTCTCTTACGGCGGCGTACACGAACACAGGCTTTCCTACGCGCTTCTACTCGAGGACCTAGGCTCCCTGCGGACAGTCAGTATGCATGAACCTCTTCCCCCGGACGAAGTCCTAAAGATTGCCGCGGGCGTGGCCAAGGTGCACGCCAAATGGTGGGAGGCGGACGGTCTGAGTTCAGCCTCCTGGCTTCCTTCTACCAAGGACCAGGTAGAAATCAACACCCCACTCGCCCAGGCCGGTTGGGAGATCTTTGCCGAGCGCATCGTTCCAGCCGTCGACCCCGATTTCCTGCTAGTGGGCGAACGTATAGTTCGAGACTTCGCGACGCTCTATCCACGCGGCGATGCGATGGGCGGGACGCTGATTCACGGCGATTTCAAGAGCGAAAATGTACTCTTCGGCGAGGTAGGCACTCCCGAGGAGATCGTGTTCCTGGACTGGCAATTGACTGGCTACGGCTCGGGCCCGAGGGATATCGGGTACTTCGTGACCCAGAGCCTTGACACTGAGCCTCGTCGGCAGATTGAAGAGGAACTGCTTGTAGTTTATTACCAGACGCTTCTCGAAAACGGAGTAACGGGGTATTCAATGGAGCAGTGTCACGAGGGATACAGGTTGGGACTGATGGGCGCGCTCGTGATTTCATTGATTGGCGCCCAAGGCCTCGCCGACCTTCAGCCTCCGGAAGAGAACGCGAGTGCGGAGGAAAAGCAGTCGTTCAGCGACCTCGTGAAGGCCGCTGAAGCGCTCGTGCGGGTGGGGTCCGAACGAAATATCACAGCGATCATGGACACCAAGTCCGGGGAGCTGCTGGGACTCTAAGAGGCCTTTGGCCGTTCCCAAGACCTGCGGCCAAAGACGATAGCGAGGCGTCAGCCGACCTGCGGCCTGCCTTCCCCCGGGGGGCCAGCGAACGCCAGCGCCACCTGGAGGAACTCCTCGGCGGCGGCGCTGGTCCACTCGAGCCCAGTGTCCCGGTAGTGGATGCGCTGGTTTACGACGCGGCAGAAATCCCCCGCAGTCCCGACAATGCGGTTGCGTGCAGCCACGGGACCCCAAGTCCACGTAGCCCGCGAAGGCGCGATCAGTTCGACGAAGAGCGGCTCGTCGTTCGGATCCAGGTCACGATTCCGGTAAGAAAACCCCCTGGTTATGTAGCCAAGGTGAGCAATATGCCTGAGGCGGTCCGTGTCGACCGCCTGGATTCCCGCGGCTTCGAGGACATCAAGACCATGAGCCCAGCACTCCATCAGCCGGGCTGAAACAAAGCTCCTGGCACTCATCGGAGTCCCGGGCGCCCAGGGCAGGCGCGGCCCTGGCTCGAGTTGCTGACAGGCTGAGGCAAGTTCGGACCTAGCCCCGCGCCAGCGTTCGACCAATTCGACGATCTCAAGGTCACGCGCCGCCAGTTGGATCGCCGACAGCGGCGGCTGGGGGTCTCCTTGTGGCGGGCAATTTCCCTGACGAACCACACAAACAGCAGCTTCGTCGAACTCCATGAGGTGGGCGATGCAGTCGCGGACCAGCCAACCGGGCGCAGGTGTAAGCAACTCCCAGGAAGCGTCAGGGAGCCCCACCACAGCTGCGTCCAGGTGAGACTGCTCGGCCACCAGATCGTCGACGAGCTGATTCATTACATCGGGCATAGGTGTCCCTCGCTCAAGACCGGCTAGCGAAGCTTAGGTCGCCGAGCTGTGAGGGTCGACGGCAAGGGAGCCCGTCAGGCCCTTGGCATGCACAGTTGACGCGGTCGATTCCGGCCGTTGACCGCGTTCATCAGCACAATCAGTCGTGAATAGGCCTTTTTAGAGAAGCGCGCCGATGAGCTTGTTCTTTATCCAAGTCAACCCGATCGGTCTCATCATGAACACCCCCAGGGGCGCTCGTTAGCATTGAGCTACCGCTCTTGCCGCGAGCGCCGACCACAGCTGGCGGCAACCCTCGTCCTTATTGACATAGGCAGAATATCGCGAACACCCAGCCGTGACGCCGGTCTTGGTTCCCTTCGGTAACAAGATTTATGAGGCATTGCCCTATTGACGTTCAAATCGGCCGTCACCAGACTGCTGCAAGCAAGTCCGGGCTTGGTCTCTGCACAACCGTGCATAAGGCAGCCCGACCGGAGAGGAGTAAGACCAAGTGGGAAGCTCTGCAGCCATGATGGTTGTCG
>DASCML010000036.1:0-4632 GCA_036010925.1 Dehalococcoidia bacterium
TGCCGATCACGAACGATGATGGGCTGGGCATTGCAAATCAGGGAGCCGCCGGAAGTACTGTAACGCGTGTGCCCGACCGCGATTGTTCCGCCGCGAAGGACCGATAGATCCTCCTCATCAAAGACCTGGGAAACTAGCCCCATCCCGATGCTGATTCTGAAGGGGTCGTCACCGCCGTCTGAAACGGCGATACCAGCGCTTTCCTGGCCCCGGTGCTGGAGTGCATGAAGCCCGTAAAAAGTGAGCCGTGCAACATCTTCGCCCGGGGCGTAAACCCCGAACACACCGCATGCTTCTCTCGGATTGTCTGACTCCGGGAACAAAAGCAGCGCCTCTCCTGCCAATTTAAGTATAACCAAGCCCGGTCACAGGCGCCCGGGACGAACCGGCGTTTCGCGAAGTCGCAGATCTGTTACACCGTTGGGGCCCCTCCCACGTCTACAATTTCTGTAACCAGCACCGGCTGAGGAGTGGAACATGAGTGCCCCGCTTGATGGAATCCGCGTCGTCGAAGTGGCCAACTGGCTTGCCGCGCCGGCCGCGGCAGCGCTCATGGCAGATCTCGGCGCTGACGTGATCAAGGTCGAACCGCCGGGAGGGGAGAGCTTCCGAGGATTCTCGGTCAGGTCCATCGGCTACAACTACGATTTCAAATTCAACCCGGCGTTCGAACTCGACAACAGGGGCAAACGAAGCATCACCGTGGCCCTCGACAAGGAGGGCGGCCCCGAGCTCGTGAAGAAGCTCGCTACAGACTGCGACGTCTTCCTCACAAACCTTGTGCAGAGACGACGAGCCCGCTTTGGGCTGACCTTCGATGACATCAGGGCATTGAACCAGCGCGTGGTTTATGCCTCGTTTAGCGGGTATGGCAGCAAGGGGCCTGACCGGGATCGGCCGGGCTTCGATTACGCGGCGTTCTGGGCCCGGTCGGGAGTCATGGGGCTGCTCGCCGAACCCGACGCTCCCCCACCTTTGTGCCGCGGAGGCCAGGGGGACCACTCAACAGCGATGGGCATCCTCTCTGGGATCCTAGCTGCTCTGTTACAGAGGGAGCGGACCGGCCAAGCACAGCACACCGAGACGACCCTGCAGGCGGCCGGAATGTACTCAATCGGGGCCGACTACTCGGCGGCCCTGGTTGCCAGGATGGACCCTCCCCGTATCAGCAGGTCGTCGCCGACTCACCCAGCCTGGAATTCGTATCAGTGCAGCGACGGTCGCTGGGTGCTCCTCGTTCACACGACGCCCTTCCCAGATTACTGGCCGGCCCTTTGCCGCGCTATTGGTCGGCCCCATTGGGGAACCGACGAGCGCTGGAACGACCTCATGAAGCTCATCGGGGCGAGCGCCGGGCTCACCGCGATGATCGACGACATCATCGGCGCCGAACCACTGAGCCACTGGTCCGAGAAGTTCGATGAAGAAGGGTTGGTCTGGGCACCGGTGGCTCAAATGACCGACGGCATAAGCGACCCACAGGTCAGGGAGATGGAGTGGATCACGACTCTCGAACACCCCGAACACGGCAGCTTCGAAACGCTCGATACGCCCTTCAAGATATACGGAACCGAGACCGGGGCCCGGGGCCCTGCTCCGGGGCCGGGGCAACATACGTTCGAGGTGCTCTCACAGGCTGGCCTGGGAGAAGATGAGATCGATCGTCTCGCAGGCAACGGTGTTCTTGGTTAGCCAGCTGAGGCACAGTGATGGAGCAGTACGTGCAGGATCGCTTCTAATGGACTCCCTGAAGGCGCCGGACCGCGTCGCGTTTCTTCTCGAGGCGGCGAACAGAGAGGTGCCCGCCGAAGACGAGGGCATGAAGACCGGCGTCTCGAGTCCGAATTCGATCCCGACATGGTGTTTGCCGTAGCCGGGAAGTTCGACAAGGCCCGCCGGCTAGGACAACATCTCGATAGCCTGTTGCACACCGCCGGGGCCGAATCCACTGATGACGCCTCGGCAAGCTGAACTAATGGGAGAAGGCGAAGCACCATTCCACCGGTCAGAGCGGACTTCAATTGGTTCTTTCGAACCCGCTCTGATCGCGTGAGCAATTTTCAGAGAGTCCGACCCATCAAGTCCATCACTGACAAGGATGATGGGGCTGGCCCCGGAGGTGCCGAGAGCGTTCGCGACCTCATCGGCACTGGTCCACTCGATCACCTGAACGCCGGGCATATCAGACCCGGCCGGATAGCCGGCCGGAACAAGAAGCGAAATTGAGTTGTTCATTGCCCAGTCTCCGTACGGGATGTTCTCCCACCAAGAGAGTGGGGAGAAGTCTGTTGGACTGAGAATTCGGTCTCAATGTAGTGTACGAGGGGGCCGTCCTTCTCCGACTCAGCACGGGCACTCCCCCACCCCGGATCAGCCGGGAAGGCAGCCCAGCTTTCGTCCCGCTGAGCCATGCTTTCGTAGCCCAGGATGTACCACAACTCATCGCTTCTGCCGCCAATGCTGTTTGTCCAGTAGCCCACATTCTGGATGCCGTGGCGCTCGAACAAGCGAACCGTGTATTCGCGGAACCGGGCCTGCAGCCGGGCCATCGCTCCGCGATAAGCAGTGTAGATTCGCAGCTCGTAGATCATTCGGACGCCTCCGTGCCCTCGCAATTCTAAATACCCACGTGCCAGCCCGCCCTCCGGGAGCTAGCCCCGGAGGTAGCTCGGGTCGACTTATAATCGGGGCTCATCCCAATCAGAGGTGGACTAATGCCCGGCGAATTTGAATATCTCGAACTCGAGCGCATCGGAACTGACGGGCGTGTTGCCCGGATTACCCTCAACCGTCCCGAGAAGATGAACGCCCTTTCGCAGGAGCTCATCTTCGAGTTCAACGAAGTCCTTCATGATCTCGAAGCGGACGACAGCGCGAGGGTGATCGTCGTCCGGGGAGCGGGGCGCACATTTAGCGCCGGATACGACCTCACCCCCACACGTGGTGGAGCCGATGCGATCGTTCGCCGACACAGGAACGCGGACGATAAGGGCCGCCGGCTGGTCATGGGAACGCGCACCGGAATGCAGCAGGTCACCGATATCCATATGTACTTCTGGAACATGGCGAAGGTCACAGTCGCCCAGGTCCACGGCTACGCCCTCGCCGGCGGCTGCGAGCTGGCGATGATGGCCGACCTTGTTGTCGCCGCCGAGGACGCCCAGTTCGGCCACCCGGCTCTAAGGGGGATGGGCACCTCCCGCACCGGAATCATTCTCCCGCTGGTGATTGGCATGCGAAAGGCCAAGGAGATGTATTACACGGGCGACAGCGTAGGTGGGATCGAAGCCGAGAAGATTGGGCTGATCAACCATGCCTGGCCCGGGGACGAGTTGGAGCGGAGAGCTACAGCTTATGCCAACCGGCTGGCCAATCTAAGCGCCGACCACCTAGCGTTGCTGAAGCTCAACATGAATCGGTTCTACGAGAACATGGGGATTTATTCGTCGGTGCGAAGCTCGACGGACATGGATGCCTTCGGGCAATTCACGAATCACTCTTACGCCTGGCAGGACACTATCAAACAGGCAAACGAGACCGGTGGAGGCCTCAAGGAAGCCTTGGCCTGGCGCGACGGTCCTTACAAAAAGAATGCCGCCATGGAATAGCGCCGAATGTCCCGGAAGCCACGAAGAAGCCGCCATTCTGGGGGTGCTTCGGTAGCTCCCGTTACCACAGGCGGAGTATCGGCGACCTATTCCTGGTTCTGCAGCCCGGCTGGCCGACCCCGAGCAGTCATTAAGAAAAAGTACCTAGCGGCCCCGCTCCGGCCACCGAGTACCGGCCTAGCTTGAATTAGCCCACCCGCCAATTCAAGTGGGCTCCTTTAAGAGAAAGTTGAGCGCGGGTTCCGCTAGCATGAGCACCCTGGAGGGCCCCCAGGAGCCCTATTCGTTAAACGCAGAGCCAACGGCTTTGTTACGGGTAGAGATTTCAAGAACCCTCAGCCGTGTCGATCCTGACGGTGTACACATCAAACCCCTGACGGCCTGGCGGACAGACTCGCCGGGTCGTCGCTAGGACCCACTTAACCTAATCCAGTTCCCGCAGTCGCTCTTGGAGCCCCGCAACCTTGTGCCGTGTTTCGGTGAGGGTGGTTTCCATTCCCTCGACCACGTGAGCGGGCGCCTTCTCGCGGAACTTCGGGTTCGTAAGCTGCTTGGTCAGCCGGTCAGCGTGCGCTGCAGCTTCGGAGAGCTCCTTTCCCAGGCGGGCCCTTTCCGCGGCTGAGTCCACCTCCGGCAACACGAGGGCTATCTCAGTATCGGCCACGCGTGCAAACGCATGCTCAACCTCCGGTAGCGGCGACCTCGGCGCCGCAACGGTCGGGTCCACCCGGGACGTAAATGCGGTAGCAGGACTCGTTTCCTCGAGGGCAGAAGCGTAACTCCCGGCTCGAATAGTGACGCTGAGACGGGCGGCCGCAGGGACTTTTTTCTCGGAGCGGAGATTCCGAATCGCCCGATTGACCTCGATCACATGATCCATCGCGGCTTCGTCGATTGCATCTCTCCAGGTCCCGACCGGCTGTGGATACCAGGCCACTATGAGTGCCGAGGCAGGGTCTCCCTCGATGTGTTCACGCAGCGCCTGCCAGAGCTCTTCGGTAATGAACGGCATGAACGGGTGGAG
>DASCML010000037.1:0-7261 GCA_036010925.1 Dehalococcoidia bacterium
CTCTCTGTAGCCGTCTATAACCACTTCAAGCGGACCGCCGCATCAGAAGCAGATGGCGTCGAGCTTGAAAAGTCGAACATCTTGCTTGTTGGGCCCACTGGAACCGGCAAGACCCTCCTGGCGAAGACGCTTGCACGAATTCTGGACGTACCGTTCTCTGTGGCCGACGCAACTGCCCTCACAGAGGCCGGCTACGTCGGCGAAGATGTTGAGAACATCCTCCTGCACCTGATCCAGACGGCCGACTTCGATATTCAGAAGGCCGAACGGGGAATCATCTACATCGACGAGATCGACAAGGTGGCCCGCAAGGCGGATAACCCCAGCATCACACGGGACGTCTCGGGCGAAGGCGTACAGCAAGCTCTGCTCAAGATCATCGAAGGTTGCGTCGCCAGCGTGCCCCCCCAGGGAGGCCGCAAGCACCCGCACCAGGACTTCCTGCAGATAAACACCCAGAACATCCTCTTCATCTGTGGCGGCGCTTTCGAAGGCCTCGAAGACCACATCGAAAAGCGATTAACCCACAACCACGTACGAATTGGATTCCGGGCCGACCGGGCTTTGCGCGGGAACGGGAGCGGGCGCGGGCGCGGGGACGAGCTGTTCACGCACGTCACTCACGACGACCTGCTCTCCTTCGGGCTAATTCCAGAGTTCATCGGACGCCTCCCGATGGTTGTCGGTCTCCAATCTCTCGACGAAGCTGCGCTCGTCAGAATCCTTACCGAGCCCAAGAACGCGCTAATTCGCCAGTACCAGCAGTACTTCGCACTGGACGATGTTGAGCTCGTATTCACCGACGACGCCCTCAAGGCAATCGCGGGCAATGCTATCGCTCACGGAACCGGCGCTCGCGGGCTCAGGACCGTACTTGAAGAGCGGCTGCTCGAGGTGCAGTACGACATTCCCGGTCGAACCGACGTTGAAAAGTGCATCGTCAACGGAGATACGATCCTCAACAAGCAATGACCCCTGCTCCTGACCCGGGGTGGGCAGGAGGTCGAAGTCCGCGAAGACGAACCGCCGGCTATCGAGAGCGAAAGCGCCTGAGCGGCGCTCTCAGTTAGCCGCCAGTACGGTAACCGCCACAGCGAGGAATCCTGCCACCGATAGCAGGATCTGGGGGTCCGTGAACAAAACCTGGTCCGGCGCATCTTTTGAGCGAAGGCCGGCGATCAGCAGCATGTAGCGAAACATCCCAAAAGCGACAAACGGGATTGTGATGGCCATCGCACCGTTGGTCGGGACATTTTCCGATTCGATAGAATAGAGAGCATAGCTCAGAAGCGCACCGGCGCCGCTGATCACAAGCATGTGATGAAGGTTTTCAAGCGTGTACTGGGCAAGCGACTGGCGGTGGCGAGCGGCTGACTCGCCAAGCTGCCTGTACTCGGCCCACCTCTTCGAGACGCCAAGAAACAGGGCACCGAAACTCGAACAGATGTAGAGCCAAGGGCTGATAGTCACGTCGATCACGATTGCCCCTGCCACCGCCCTCGCGATTACTCCCGCCGCCAGGATGATGACGTCGAGGACTGCCACCGATTTCAGCCCGAACGAGTACACCATCATGACCGCCACGTATCCGCCGAGGATGGCGGCGGCTTCCCAGTTCAGAAGCAAGGCCAGGGGCATGGCCATCACCAGGAGCAGAATCGCGATGGCGATGACTGCCCGCACGCCAAGGGCCCCGCTCGCAATCGGCCGAGTGGCCTTGCGCGGATGAAGCCTGTCCGCTTCGCGGTCCATCACGTCGTTGATGAGGTAGGTTGCGCTGGCTGCGCCCGACCAGAGAGTCGCGAGGGCAAGAGTTCTCCAGAAAAGCGGCCAGAAATCGCCGGGCGCATCGAGGTCCCAGGCGCTGCCAACACTAAAGGCCAGCGCCGCGAACACGATCCCATTTTTCGGCCACTGCTTAGGCCGGAGAGCGCGAATGAGAGCTGGCGCCGTTCGGCCGCTCCAGCTAGGTTTCATTGCCGACCTGCCGCGCAAGCTCGCGAGTTACATCTGCCCACTGGCCGGTCACAGCCTTCGCGAGGCGTTCCACCTCCGCTCTAAAGACCGTATTCCCCGTTCCAGCAGCAACCCAAGCGTGCTCGAAGCGCCGAAGTGACCTGTCCATCACGACATCGCACCGCCGAGCAGTTCCGAGTGGGGAGACCCCACCAATCGCAAAACCGGTAACCTCCTCGACCTCCGTCGCTGTTCCCATGCGGAGGCGCTTTCGCGACACGCCGAGGAGCGAAGCGAGTCGGGCCAAATCCGCCTGGTGATCACCAGCAACCAGCGCCAATGTTGGTCTCCCATCCGCAACAAAGAGCAGTGTCTTCACGATCTGGCCGATCTCGCAGCCGACAGCGGCGGCGGCCGCCTCGGCAGTGGCCGTGCTCGCGGCATACTCAACTATCTGCCACTCCAGGCCCAGTGACTGCAACTCAGCTTCAACGCGTGCACGGGGGTCCATCGGCTGAGAGTACCTATTCGCCCGGTCCGGTCCATGCTCCGCTTTAGGTTGCGACCAGCACGATCCCGGGCAGAATCAACCAGGTCACGGCCGTGAGCAGAAGGGCGGTGGCAACAAAGAGCACCAGCATCGAGGAGATGAGGAATCCTTGCGACCCGATAGGGATCGCCCCAATAAAGTTTCCAAGCCCGGCTAATGCAGGAATGGTGATACCGCCAAGAAGCAACAGCGGCGCGAGGACACCACCGCCGCTGAAACCGGGATTGATGCGGTCCATCTCCATTCTGCTGCGGGCGAGCATCACCCGCTCTGGGGAACGCGGCACTGCCTGCGCCTCTCGTCTCGCATAAATGGACCGCATCCTCCTTGAAACCGACTCAGCGTACGACTTGACAATGTACTCCGCCACGAAGCCGACAGCAGGTTCGATCAGGCCGTTCAGGGGACCGAATCCCCGTGCCGACGTCGATTGAAACCCTTCCCGGTCCAGGACCTCCAGGGCGCGGATGGAATAGCGGTGTGCCTCTTCAAAACGGTCCAGGACCGCCAGGGCCTCAGTTCTCGACAGCTGGAGGGCGATCCTGGACTCGACTTCGTCCTGCCCACCGAGCCGCTCGAACACCCGATTGGCGGCTTCGTCCGGGCGGCGGCGGTTCGTCTCCATGGCTGCACCGTAACGAACCTCCGCTGTTCTCTGCATATTTCCAGCGCTGGCGGTAGGCTCCCGTTTGGTCACCGTTAGGTGGTGACACGATCGTAAGCTAACGTTGACTACATGTCTGCCGGGTGACAATGACCTCCGTGGCCAAGGCGCAGCTTCTCCTGGTTTTTTCGGTGGTCCTGCTTATTGGAGCCGCCTGCAGTGATGACGACACCGCTATCGGTAATAACGGTGATCCGGGCGCGTCGCCGACCCCAACAACTGACGCGACGCCCAGCAGTACGAGCCCCGGAAACAACAGTTCAACCGCCGTTCCGCCATCGTCGGTCCCAGAGCCGCCTCAAGTCACATTCGAGCTCATAACCAAGGGGCTTACCAGGCCAACGTTTGCCACGGGTGCAGGCGACGGAAGCGGCCGGTTGTTCGTCGTCGAGAAGCCCGGACGAATCAGGATCATCTCGCGGGGACAGCTCCAGGTAGTCCCATTTCTCGACATCACGGCCACAGTTGACGACGGAAAGAACGAACAGGGCCTGCTTGGGCTCGCCTTCCATCCCGAATTCGAGTCGAACGGGAGGTTCTTTGTGGCGTACACGGGGAGGGGCGATGTCGTGCTCGCTGCATACGAGACGACCTCCCCGGGGAGTGCAATTGCCGACCCGGCAAGCGAGCGCAGGCTGGTGGAAATTGCCCATCCGCGATCCAACCACAACGGTGGAATGGTCGCCTTCGGACCCGACGGATACCTCTACTTCAGCACGGGAGATGGAGGGGGCGCAGGTGACCCGGACCGGGCCGGGCAGGACCTCCTGACGCTGGCGGGGAAGATTCTCCGTATCGATGTCGACACCGACACAAGCGACGCCTATGGCATTCCGCCCGACAACCCGTTTATCGCTCTCCCCTCTGCCCGGAGCGAAACATGGGCGTACGGACTTCGCAACCCGTGGCGATTCAGCTTCGACCGCCTGACCGGAGACCTGTGGATCACAGACATTGGTCAAGCAGCTGTCGAGGAGGTGGACTTCCAGCCCGCCGGAAGCAAAGGCGGAGAAAATTACGGCTGGAGCACCGTCGAAGGAAGCAGCTGCTTCAGGCCGTCGGAGAACTGCAAGGCCGAGGGTCTGACTCCCCCCGTCCACACATACGGGCATGATCGTGGCTGCTCCATCACTGGGGGCTACGTCTATCGCGGGAACGCCATCCCTGACCTGAGGGGCTGGTACCTCTACACCGACTACTGCATCGGCACACTCACTGCGCTCGTGATAGAAAAAAGCGGGACGGCCAGACCGGTAAACATCGGAAGCACGCCGGGTTCCGTGAGCTCATTCGGAGAGGATGACGACGGCGAACTCTATGCAGTCTCTGACGGCGAAGGGACCGTCTCCCTGGTTGTTCCGGCCCCCTAGCGCATTCCGTTACACTACGCGGGCACCCCAGCGAGGAGGGGCACCATGACCGAACTCGGCCGCTTGCTCACAGCAATGGTCACGCCTTACACGCCGGATGGCAATGTCGACAACTCTCATGCGGGAAGGCTGGCCGCACACTTGGTCAGGGCGGGGAGCCATGGAATCGTCGTAACCGGGACAACCGGAGAATCGCCGCTCTTGAACGACGAGGAGAAACTCGAACTCTGGCGAGCAGTGAAAGAGTCCCTCGGCGATTCCACAGTCGTTGCGGGTGCCGGCACAAACGACACGAGGCATTCAATCCACCTTGCTCAGCTCGCCGAGCAGTCAGGCGCAGACGGAGTCCTGGCGGTGGTACCGTACTATCTGAAGCCGTCTCAGGACGGAATCGTTCAGCACTTCAAGGCGATAGCCGAGAGCACCACACTCCCGATAATCATCTACAACGTGCCCGGGCGAGTAGGCACGAGCATGACCGTCGACACCGTTCTTCGCTGCGCGGAATCTCCCAACATCGTCGGTCTCAAAGAGGCAAACGGCGACCTGGCCCACATGGCCAAGATCATGAGAGCTCGGCCCGACTTCAAGATCTGGAGCGGAAACGATAACGACAACTTTCACCTCTGGTGCATGGGCGGCTATGGGGCAATTAGCGTTACATCCCACATCGCCGCCGGACTTCAGCGCCAGATGCTTGAAGACGTACTTCGCGGTCGGATTACCGAAGCTGCCGACATCCATCGCGACCTCGTGCCGCTTACCGATGCCTGCTTCATGAACGGCAGCCCGAGCACTATCCGATACGTGATGCGCCAGCTCGGGTTTGAAATTGGCAAGCCCCGCCTTCCGGTTGTCGAGCCCGACGAGGGGGTCGGAACAAAGGTGATGGAAGAGGTCCGGCGGCACCGATTGGATGTGCCAGTCCAGGCCTGATTGGTTCTTGTCTCGAAGTGACCGGGGCCACGGGCAATCGGCCCAGCCGATCGCCGACGAACAACGTACGTGGGAGACCCTGGATTCCGGCATGGCAGCGAAGTTCATCGATGACCATATGCTTCACGCTCGTCTGGTAGTGGGGCCCGATTCCAACTTCTGGCGGGCCAATCCGAAAGAGTTTGTGATGGAAGTAAAAGTTACCTGACAGAACGGACTGGCCCCACCTACCACTGACTGCGGTAAAGTGTAACCGTGCTCAACACAATCATTTCAATCCTGATCGTGGTTATCCCCGTCGGAATCTTCCTGGCGATTCAGTTCGCAAGCCAGCGGGAGCAAAACAAGAACCACTGGCCTCAGCCCAAAAAGACCGAGGCTGAACCCGACAAAGAGTCGCCCAAAGGGGGACCTGTTCGGAAGGCCAAGGCGAAGACCTTTTCGGGACCTTCCTGCGGCCGTCACTTTGCCCACGCGATGCTCACGGTTGTCGGTGCCCGGGGCTCCTGCAAGCACTGCGCCGCTTTGCCCAGAAAAGAGCCCGCGCAGATCACGGACCTACTGGCCGAAGCCGAACGGATCGTCAACGAAAAACAGGACTAGCGGACCACCCACCAGCTTTTCAAAAGTCAGGCTTTATCCAAGCGAGGGCTCGCTCGCGAGGTGAGCCTTCGCCTCGGCAACAGCGTACAGCGATCCCATAACGCAAACGAGATCCGATGGGCCGGCCTCTTTAAGCGCCTCATCGATCCCCTGAGCTACGGACCCCGAGACCCGTAGCAACCCCCCGGGGAGCTGGGTCGACTGCGCAACTTCCGATGGCGGCAAAGCCCTGGGGCTTCGGAGTCGGCAGCAGACAACGGTATCGGCTATGTCCACGATCGATTCGGCAATTGCCCGAACGTCCTTGTCCCGGGCACAGGCGAGCACAACTGTGCAATGCTCCCAGGAAAGATGATCCTTGAGTGCTTTGGCCAGTGCCCGGGAACTCGCGCCGTTGTGGGCTCCGTCCACCACCACGAGCGGATCCTCGGCGATAACTTCCAGTCGGCCCGGGATTTGCACGCTCTCCAATCCGGCACTTATCGCATGTGAGTCTGCCCTCAGGCCGTGTCCGGCAAGCGCCTCTACGGTGACGAGCGCCGTAGTAGCGTTTTCGGCCTGGTGGCCGCCCAGCAGGGGCAGCTCCAGCATGAATTCCGCGTCTTTGGTAGCAATGTCGATCCGCTGGCCTTCTTGGTCCATACGAAGGGTCCGCACGGACGCGAGGTCGGGGACATATCGGAGCTCCGCCCCGACCTCGTTACACCGTTCCAGCGCAACCTCGTAAACACCGCTGTCCTCTTGGCGAGCCAACACACAGGTTGATCCGTCTTTCACTATTCCAACCTTGTCCCGTGCTATCTCAGACTCCGAATCGCCGAGGATTGCGGTGTGCTCAAGGGAGATCGGCGTGATGACGGCAACGTCTACTTTTTCGAACACATTTGTCGCATCAAAACTGCCGCCAAGACCCACTTCGACAATCTGGCAGTCGACGGCCGGCGACCGGTTGCTCACTGACGCAAAGATCATCGCTGTGAGAATGCCGAATGTGCTGAGGTCAGCACCCACCTGTTGCGATTCCAGCTCGAGCGCAGGGAGGACCGTCTCAAGTGCAGAGGCAAATTCTTGCTCGCTCACCGGAATTCCGTTAAACCGGATGCGTTCCCGGTACGAATGCAGGTGGGGGCTCGTGAAGAGAGCTGTGCGTTTCCGGGCTGCGCACAGAATCGATTCGATCAT
>DASCML010000038.1:0-4269 GCA_036010925.1 Dehalococcoidia bacterium
AAAGGGCTGGTCCAAGACCAAGTCCAGCATCGAGATCCTCCCGGAGCACCAACTCAGGCTGGAGGGGCTCGAGCGATTCAGCCACGTGATCGTCGTCGTATATCTCGACCTCGCCCCAGGCGCCCCGGAGCAGCCGGAAACGATAACCCTGCCCAGCGGCAACGAGTACGGCGTGCTGGCCACTCGAAGCCAGCTGCGGCCGAATCACCTGGGAGTCTCAGCTGTACAGCTCCTAGACATCGAGGGAAAGGACGTGAGTGTTCGAGGCCTCGATGCGATCGATGGGACACCGGTACTGGATATCAAGCCCTATCTTCCCGAGTACGACTCGATCCCGGACGCCCAGGTACCGCCATCCTGAACAGTGTGTTTCGGGATAACCTCCGAATTATTTCCGGATCAGCGAGCGCCGATCCGCTTCCTGGATGATCTGGACGACGTTCGTTGCCGCCCCTTTGCGGATCGAATCCGTAACCGCCCAGAAGCTAACGGCACCGGGCCGGGAAGAATCGCCGCGGATACGGCCGACGTGGACGTCATCATTTCCGACCACATCAAGAGGAGTGGGATAGCGCTCGGATGCCGGGTCGTCGGTAACCTTGACCCCCTTTGCGGACGCAATGCGCTCCCGTGCCCAGGCCGGGTCCACGCCCTGCTCGAACTCGGCCCAGACCGACATCGCGTGTCCAAAGAACGTCGGAATTCGCACGCACGTCGCGCTAATCCCGATATCAGGCGCGTGGAGAATCTTCTTGGTCTCGTTGGCCATCTTGATCTCTTCGCGAGTGTAGTCACCCTCATCAAAGACATCGACCTGCGGTACGGCGTTAAAGGCGATCTCCCGTTTCTGAGTCCCGGAGGGTTCATGCCTCCCGGCGAGGGCGGCCTGGCTTTCCGTCTTCAGTCCTTCCACCGCTGCGGCGCCAGCGCCGGCAACGGCCTGATAGGTGCTCACCACGACTCGCCTGAGTGGGACCTCCCTGTGGATAGGCGCTAGAGCCATCACCATTGGAGTCGTGGTGCAATTGGGCTGACTGACGATCCCCCGATGGTCCTCGAGGTCGCTAGGGTTCACCTCCGGAATCACGAGCGGCACAGCAGGGTCCATGCGGAAGGCACTGGAGTCATCAACCACGAAACAGCCTTTCTCCGCGGCGATCGGCGCGTACAGCTTGGAAGCGCGACCTGATGCCGACAGGAAAACGACTTCATCATCCGAGGAGAAAGACTCCTCGCTCGTCTCCTCAACGACGATCTGCTCGCTGCGAAACTCGATCTTCTTGCCGGCGGAGCGAGCCGTGGCCAAAAGGCGCAGGCGCCCCACCAAGATCTGTCGCTCGTCGAGGACCTTCAGAAACTCGCGGCCGACTATTCCTGCGCCGCCGACGACAGTGATATTCAAGGCGTTCACGAAGGACTCCAGGGAAGTGGCTTGGCTCAATGGTATTAGGCGCGTGGATGTGGGCCACTTGGCCGCCATCGCTACACCCCCTGTATTATCGTGGTTAGGTAAGTTTCAGCCCGGGAGGGGGCATGGCCGCCACCGTTGCATCGTTTGCCCTCCCACTTTGTGAAAGCTGTTTGTGCTGAACGGGTCGGCCGCTCTTCGATTCTCCAATCGCACGCTCCTTCCAGCCTTCGCGAGGTCTTTCTAATGCTGCATCTCCACGACACTCTCACCGACGAAAAGCGTGAACTCATCCCGCTGGCGGCCGACGGTGTGGTCCGCATGTACGTGTGCGGCGTAACTCCCTACAGCGAAAGTCACGTCGGCCACGCTCTCCACGCAATCGTCTTCGACATGCTCCGCCGCTATCTCGACTGGCGCGGCTACCGCGTGAAGCACGTCCAGAACTTCACCGATATCGATGACAAGCTGATCGAGCGGTCACAGACTCTCGGTGTTTCGATGGCCGAACTCGCGGAGCGAAACATCAAGGACTACATGGAACACATCCGCTCTATGAACGTGGCTGCGGCCCATGAGTATCCCCGGGTCACGGAAACCGTTCCCGCCATCATTGAGTTCATCCAGGGCCTTGTCGAACGGAATCTCGCCTACGCTTCCGGCGGCGACGTCTACTATCGGGTCCGGTCGTTCGGCAGTCGCTACGGGGCCCTGTCCAAACGAAACGTGGACGATCTTCTCTCGGGTGCAAGAATCGACCCCACCGAGCTGAAAGAAGATCCACTTGACTTTACGCTCTGGAAGAGCGCAAAGCCGGGAGAACCCGCCTGGGACAGTCCCTGGGGGGAAGGGAGGCCAGGATGGCACATCGAGTGCTCAACCATGGCTCTCAACTCGCTTGGCGAGGAGATCGACATCCACGGCGGCGGAGCGGACCTTATATTTCCCCACCACTCGAATGAGATCGCTCAGAGCGAAGGCTACACGGCCAAGCCCTTCGCGCGGTTCTGGATCCACAATGCGTTGCTCCAGCTCGGCGGCGAGAAGATGGCGAAGTCCGTCGGTAACATCATCAGCATCGGCGAAGTGCTGGAGCGTTACGGATCCGATGCGCTGCGCATGTTCGCGATCTCGAGCCACTACCGAAGCCCAGTTACCTACACCCCTGAAGCAATGGAGGCCGCCGCTGCAGGCGCACGACGGCTTCGAGACGCGGCGACAGTTGAATCACCAGCCGGTGGGCCTCCCGGACCTGACGGCGGCCCAACCCGCGATAGATTCACGGCAGCGATGGACGATGATCTGAATTCACCGCAGGCCGCGGCAGCATTGTTCGACCTGGCTCGCGACATCAACCGCGCCCGGGACAGCGGTGAGGACCTGAACGCTGCCCGGGCGACCCTTCGTGAGCTGGCCGGAGTACTGGGGTTGACCTTAAAGGGACCAGCCCAGACCGGTGCCGACAGCGTCGAGCCGTTCATCGAACTGCTGGTCTCCTTGCGTTCTGCCGCTCGAGCAGAAAAGCAGTGGGATCTGGCAGACCGGGTCCGCGACGGTCTGCGGGAACTCGGCATCGAGCTCAAAGACGGCCCGAACAGCACCACTTGGGAGCACGTCTAAGAATCGAACCCCACTGAGCTCAGCGGTCCGAGCCCACGATGCCCAACACTGGAGAGAGTGCTAGAGCTTCCAGAACTCGGCTACGAGGAGCGCCGCGTTTTCATGCGGGTCCATCGCCGCGAGGGTGAACCGTGTCCACGTTGCGGCGCTACCCTGATCGACATCACCGCGGGCCCGCCAGCGGATCAAGAGCTTCTGTCGCCAGTGCCAGCCAGGCAGCCTTGCGTCCCTTTATCAACCCCCACGCCGCCGGTGGCTGCAGACGGGCGGCTGCTGTTAGCCTTCGACAATGCAGTATCGCCGAATCGTCGCCAAGTTCGGCACGAGCCTCCTGACCGCAGGTTCGAACCGCCTCGATCTCGAGTCAATGACTCGGCTTGTGGGGGCGGTGGTGCGACTGCGCGCAGAGGGAAGCCAGGTCGCGATTGTGACCAGCGGGGCGAGAGCCGCCGGACGGCACGAGCTCCACTCCCACCATCCCGAGATAACCGCACCTGGGCGCCAAGCCCTAGCCAGCATTGGCCAGCACCGCCTGATGCAGACTTGGGGAATGCTCTTCGACGCATACGACACGGTCGTCGCCCAGGTGCTCCTGACACGGCGCGACCTCGCCGACCGGCTGGCGTGGCTGAACGCGCGCACAACACTACGCGAGCTTCTCGAGGCCAAGGTCGTGCCGGTCGTCAACGAAAACGATGCCGTCGCGCTCGACGAAGTGCTGGCCAGTCGGATCGGCGAGAACGACAGTCTGTCCGCCTTCGTGGCTAACCTGATCGAAGCTGATGTCCTCGTATTACTGACTGATGTTGACGGACTCTACGACTCCGACCCCCGGAGTAACCCCGAAGCACGTCTGATCCCGAGGGTTCAGCGGATTGACGATGCCCTAGCCAGCGCGGGCGCAGCCACCGGCCCGGGAATCGGCGGGATGACGACCAAACTAAGCGCCGCCAGGGTGGCCACCTCAAGTGGAGTCGACGTGGTCATCGCTAACGGGCGCCACCCAGAAGTACTCGAGAGGATCGCGGCGGGCGAGGCACCGGGCACGCTGATCCCCGCGGTCGCTGACCGGATCGAGGCGCGAAAGCGGTGGATCCTCGGGAGCATCGCTCCTGGCGGTCACATCGTCGTCGATAGTGGGGCGGCCGACGCGCTGCGCAACAAAGGTCGAAGCCTCCTTCCCGCGGGAGTGCAGGCCATCGATGGGACATTTGAACGCGGCGAGGCCGTCGAAGTAAGGG
>DASCML010000039.1:0-15056 GCA_036010925.1 Dehalococcoidia bacterium
ACAGGCGCTGTCGCTCGCCGTCGGATTCGTCCGCAAAGGCCTCTTCGAAGAAATGCTGCCAAGCCGGGTAGCCGGCTGCGGCCCCCGGACCCATCCCGAAGCGAGTAAAGAGCCTGATTGTGTAGGCGTCGATCACGAACCTGTCCTGCCCGGCAGCGTAGAGCAGGATGCAGTCAGCCGTCTCGGGCCCAATCCCCCAGGTACCGATAAGCCTGATGCGCAGTGTGTGCTTCGGCAGGCTCAACAGGCCTTCCAGCCCCCCGGCATTCGCAACCAGTTCGAGAAAGGCGTGAAGTTTTCTGGTCTTCTGTCGGTACTGCCCGCTTGGCCTGATCAGTTCTGCCAGCCGATCCCGACCGATTCGTCCCATGGCTCCCGGTGACATCACCCCCGCCGAGCGCAGCTGCACCAGCGCCCTCTCAGCGTTTGCCCAGGCCGTGTTCTGCACGAGGATCGCGCCCACGCAGACCTCGAATGGCGCTGTGTCGGATGACCAGTGCCATCCGAAGTTTGCGTGCATTGCCTCGAGGTGATCGAGGATCTTGAGGAGTGTGACCTTCCGTTGTGCGACGCCCGTAGCGAGCCTCACAGTCGTGGGCTCTTGGTTGTTTCGAGGGGCGAGCCCGGCGCCTTTATCCGTCAGAGTCGGAATCGGAGTCTTCCGGGAACTGGCGCTCCAGCCAGAAGAAGATCGCCATCACGGCAGCTCCGCCTATCGCGCCCACGGCGATGCCGAGGAGAATCTTATCGGCGTCGAAACGAACAAACAGGTAGATCACGAAGGTGACGACGAATCCAATCAGGAAATAGGCAAGCTGGCGTCGTAGGAAGTGCCACATACAGGTTCTCCTTCGGGTCGCGAGGAATGTTTGCCGGAACGGTCAGGAATGTAAAGGCGGGAAAGCGTGAAATTCCGGTCTCGAACGCGGTCGGCGGTCGGGGGAAAGCTGGAGGATCTTGGCTGAGCGCCGCTCGACTGTGTGTTCGAGATCACTGGGTGCCACAATCGATTCCACGAGGCCCCAGCGCTGCGCTGCCTTCGAGTCTATCGGTTCGCCAGAAAGGATCATCTGGGCGGCTATTCCCGGTGGAATCGTGCGGGCCAGCGTTTGCGTGCCGCCGGCCGAAGGAATGTAGCCGAGCGTCACCTCTGGCAGGCCGAACAGCGCCCCTTCGGCAGCGATTCTGATGTCGCAACAAAGCGGCAGTTCGAGACCTGCCCCGTAGCAGAACCCGTGCAATGCCGCGATCGTTGTACAGCGGTGCGAAAGTAGGAGTTCCCAGACTGGTCTGCCGTGCCGAGCTTTTCGTGCTTCGAAGATGCTGGGCGACGTGCCGAACTCGGAGATGTCGGCGCCTGCAGAGAAGGCGCGACCCTCGCCCCGGAAGATAATGACCTCAACGTCCGGAGTGTCCTGGGCGGCCTCGAGATAAGTCCAGAGAAGGTCGCGCATCTCAAGGTTGATTGCGTTCAGCTGGGCCGGGCGATTCAGTGTTAGATTCGCGACACGGCCGTGGATCTCAAAGAGAACTGGTTCCACCACGATTCGATACTATTCGCCACCCGGAGGCGGGGCTAGTTTTTTACCAGCCGGCCCGGGTCCCAGTGGCGCGCGCGGCGGTGTCGGATACGCTGGACATCTATGGCATATGAAGTGCTGGATCATCCGTTCCTGCACCGCCTTCGTGAGCAGGTGCTGTATACGGCCGGGCCGATTGGTTCGACCCTGCTCTCACTCGATCTGGGCCTCGAGAAGTTCACCGCATTCGCAGGTACCGATCGAGAGGAAACCCACGACGAGTGCCTCGAATGGCTCAACATCAGCAGCCCGGAGACGCTCGAGCTAGTCTTCGACATGTTCTATGCGGCCGGCTGCGACGGCGTGGATTCGTGCTCGTTCGGAGGTAACAAGGCTGTGCTCTCCGAGTTCGGCCTCGAGGGTCGCACGAGCGAACTGAATCGCATCGCCGCCGAGGTGATCGGCAAAGCCCGTGACCGCTACTCGACTCCTGAATGGCCTAGGTATTCACTGGGTACAATCGGGTCGGGCACTCGCCTCCCATCCCTCGGCCAGGCAAGCTGGGACGAGTTGGTGGACAGCTACTTCGAGCAGGCGTCGGGGTTGTTGGAAGGCGGCATCGATGTGCTCAAAGTAGAGACCTGCCAGGATTTGCTGCAGGCCAAGGCGGCGCTTGCCGCTTGCAGCGATGCAATGGCCGCGGCCGGCCGTAGGGTGCCCGTCATCGCAAGTGTCACCATCGAATCCACCGGAACCATGCTGTTGGGGTCCGACATCGGGGCCGCACTCACGACGCTCGAAGCTGTCGATACCGTCGACGTGCTTGGCATCAACTGCGCGACGGGCCCGGCCGAGATGCTGGAGCACGCCCGCTTCTTGGCCGAACACTCTCGGCGGCCGGTCTTTATTGGCCCTAATGCCGGGATCCCCGAGATCGTCGACGGGCAGGCAAGCTACGCACTCACCCCGAGCGAGTTTGCCCGGTTCCATCGCATATTCGTTGAGGAGTTCGGCATTAACATTGCCGCTGGCTGCTGTGGAACGACGCCGGAGATGTTTAGAGCCGCAATCGATTCCCTGGGTCACCCTGCCCCGCTGAGACGCCCCGCCGCATCTCAGTTCTTTCGCAAGGACAAGCCAGCGGATGCCCACGAATCCTCGGTATCGTCGCTCTACGCTGCCACGCCAATCAAACAGGAAACGTCGTTCCTTGTCGTTGGGGAGAGGCTCAACGCCATCGGCTCGCGGGCGTTCAAGGACGTCCTGCTCGCCGAGGACGTAGACGGCATGGTGGCCATTGCTCGGGACCAGGCCGCACTGGGCGCCCACGTACTGGACGTAATGGTTGACTACGTCGGCCGCGACGGGAGCGAAGACATGGAGCGGGCTACCACGGCCCTGAGAACCCAGTCCACTCTCCCCCTGATGTTTGACTCCACAGAGCCGGACGTGATCGAGGCCGCCCTGAAGCTCTACGGCGGTAAGGCAATCGTCAACTCGATCAAGCTTGAAGGGGGAGAGCGCCCTCTTGAGGCCGTACTTCCCATTATCCGGCGCCACGGTGCGGCCGCTGTCGCGATGACCATCGATGAGGAAGGGCAGGCGCGGACCGCGGACTGGAAAGTGCGCGTCGCCAAGAGGATTTACGACATTGCCGTTGGCCGTTTCGGGATGGAGCCGTCGGACCTGTTGTTTGACTGCCTCACTCTGACCATCACGACCGGTCAGGAGGAGACCCGTCGTGATGCGATAGAGACTCTCGATGCGGTCGGCCGGATCAAGGAGGAGATTCCGGAGGCGAACACCATTCTCGGCGTCTCAAACTGTTCTTTCGGCTTGAAGCCGGCAGCACGGCGAGTTTTGAACTCGGTGTTCCTCAGTGAGGCCGTTGACCGAGGGCTTGATGCTGCCATCGTGAACGCCCGACAGATAATGCCGCTGAACCGCATTCCCGAGGTGCAGCTGGAGGCGGCCCTCGACCTCATCTACGATCGCCGACGCCCGGACCATGATCCCCTCGGGCACTTCGTCTCCTTGTTTGAAGCCGCCGACGGCTCTCGCAAGAAAGCCGCCGAGGCGGACCGCGAAGCCCTCTCAGTGGAAGATCGCCTGAAGGCGAGGATCGTCGAAGGTGACCGAAAGGACATTGAGAAGGATCTCGATGAGGCGCTGGACCGCTTTGGCGCCCTGAAGATCGTGAACGACTTTCTTCTCGATGGGATGAGGATGGTCGGTGATCTCTTCGGGTCGGGCAGGCTGCAATTACCGTTCGTGCTCCAGAGCGCCGAGACCATGAAGTACGCAGTCGCGCATCTTGAACCCCATATGGAGCGGGCCGACGGCCAGGCCAAAGGGAAGATCGTGCTGGCGACAGTTCGGGGAGACGTGCACGACATCGGGAAAAATTTGGCCGACATAATTCTCACCAACAACGGTTACCAGGTTCATAACCTTGGAATCAAACAGCCGATCGCCAACGTGATAACGAAGGCCGAGGAGATAGAAGCCGACGCGATCGGGCTTTCCGGCCTGTTGGTCAAGAGCACAGTCGTGATGCGGGAAGATCTTGAGGAGCTAAATGCTCGCGAACTCTCACACTACCCAGTTCTGTTGGGAGGTGCGGCGCTCACGCGGAAGTACGTCGACGTCGATCTCCAGGGGGCTTATGAAGGCTCGGTGTATTACTGCCAGGATGCCTTTGAGGGACTTGCCGCCATGGATTCGATCGTAGGTGCGGGTGAGGCTGGGAAGGCTGGGGGTTCGCCCTCCGAAATTGAGGCTCTTGCGGACTCTGAGGTCGGAGGACCTGCGGCCGAATTTGAGTATGTGCGTAGCGTCGTGCGCGATTCGGAGCGCCCACCGATTCCCGTTCCACCGTTCTGGGGGAGCCGGGTGATTCGCGGGCTGCCGCTCCGCAACTTGTACCCTTACATCAATGAAGTGGCGCTTTTCCGGGGCCAGTGGGGATACCGAAAGGGCTCGCTCTCGGACCAAGACTACCGGGACGTTCTCGAGCACGAGGCCGAGCCAGCGTTTCGACGATTTCAGGAAGAGGCAATCGCCAAAGGGCTGCTTTTGCCGCAGGTGGTCTACGGCTACTTTCCTGTAATTGCGAGCGGTAATTCCGTGCTGGCCTGGCCCGATGTCGAAGACGGACGGGCCGTCGGCGACGCTGTGAGGTTCGAATTCCCCCGGCAGCCGTCGGGCCAGCGGCTCTGTATCGCGGACTTTTTCTTGTCGGCGGAGGAAGCCGGCTGGGCGGAAGATTCCGCCCAGGGCCCGGCGACATTCGACACGCTGGCCTGTCATGTCGTCACCGTGGGGCCCAGGGCATCGGAGCGCGCCCAAGAGCTCTTCGCGGGAAATGAGTACAAGGAGTACCTGCAGTTCCATGGCTTTACGGTGGAGACTGCAGAGGCGCTCGCCGAATTCTGGCACAAGCGAATTCGCGAAGAACTGGGAATAGCTGGGGACGACTCGACTGTGATCCGGGAGCTCTTCCGGCAGAAGTACCGCGGGAGCCGCTATTCCTTCGGCTACCCGGCCTGCCCGGACCTAGAGCAACAAGCCGGGATCGCGGAACTCCTCGACCCGTCCCGTGTTGGCTGCGAGCTTGGGGAGACGTTCCAGTGGCACCCTGAGCAGACGACGAGCGCAATCGTCGTTCATCACCCAACCGCCCGCTACTTCACCATTCGCTGAACTGTGGGCTGGGCGCCCCCTCTAGCTCACTCGAACATGATCACTGAGCGTGTGACCTCGCCTGCTTTCATGGCCCGGAAGGCATCGTTGATGTCTTCAAGGCCGATCCTTCGGGTAATCATTTCATCCAGCTTGAGGCGGCCCTGGAGGTAGAGGTCGATGTACTGGGGCATGTGAACACGGAACCGGTTCGAGCCCATCGCGCAACCCTTGATAGTCCTCCCGCTGAGGAATGCGCTGCCTTCCAGTTCGAGCTTCTCTCCAATAGGGATCATTCCAACGATGGTGGCGACGCCGCCCTCGCGGATGGATTCGAATGCCTGTTCGCCCGTTTTCTTGAGCCCGATGCACTCGAACGTGTAGTCTGCCCCGCCTTCGGTGAGTTCCCGAATGGCCCGGACTGGATCCGAGGACGATGCGTCAACCACGTGAGTCGCCCCTAGGTCCCTCGACGTTTTGAGTTTGCTCTCGAAGACATCGACGGCGATGATCATCCGCGCCCCGGCGATTGAAGCACCCTGGATGGCGGCGAGCCCCACCCCGCCGGCACCGTAGACTGCGACCGTTGAGCCGGCTTTCACCTCAGCTGTATTAAGAGCTGCGCCCACACCGGTAGTGACTCCGCAGCCGACCAGAGCGGCTGCGTCAAGGGGTATATCCTCCCGGATCTTCACGAGCGCGTTTTCGAAGACCAGCATCTTCTCGGCGTAACTGGACAGCTGGAGAAATTGCTGCACCGGGGCGCCGTTCCAGGTGTACTTGGGCGGGTCATCGACCTTTCGCATGCGCTCCCTGCTGCGGCAAAGAAAAGGCTCACCGCTGAGGCAGCGCTCGCAGTTTCCGCAGAAGACTGACAGACACATGATCACGTGATCCCCGGGCTGCACGTAGGTAACATTCGCCCCAACCTCCTCGACGATCCCTGCGGCTTCATGGCCGAGGATCGTCGGTGTAGGGTGTGGGTAGAAACCATCGACGAAGTGCAGATCACTATGGCAGACGCCGCTTGCGACCGTTCTCACCAACACCTCCCGGCGCTGGGGGTTGTCGACCTCAACATCCTCGATCGTGAGCGGCTGTTTCGGGCCGTGGAAAATCGCTGCTTTCACAGGAGGCCTCCGCGTAGTCTTCGAGCCCATCATATGCCTCGAAAAGTCCGGTGACAGCAAAGGAAGTTTCTTAAGCTCAAATGTTCTAGCATCCGCGCATGGCTCTACCGACCGTCCCGACATTTGAGCCGCGGTCGGAGGTTGCAGCCAGCGCTCGCCGGGTGCTCCGAGAGGTGTTTGGGTACTCGGAGTTCCGCCCGGGCCAGGTCGAGACGATCGCGGCCACCCTCGACCGACGCGATGTCCTCGCAGTCATGCCGACCGGCGCGGGGAAGAGCCTCTGCTACCAGGTGCCCGCGCTCGTCGATGAGTCCGGACTCACCGTGGTTGTCTCTCCGCTCCTTGCGTTGATGAAAGACCAGGTCGACGCGCTCGTAGCTGCCGGAGTCAATGCGGCAGCGGTCAATTCCACGATGACGCGGGAAGCCCGGGGGGCCGTGATGGCGGAGGTGGCGGCCGGTCGCATCCGGCTTCTGTACGTCTCCCCGGAGCGCTTCGGTGACAGTGCCTTTGTCGCGGGCATGCGCTCGGTTGCGGTCGCCAGGCTCGCCATTGACGAAGCCCATTGCATCTCCCAGTGGGGCCATGACTTCCGGCCTAGTTACCAGGAGCTGGGCGCTGCACGGCGATCCCTGGGGAGTCCGTCAATAATTGCTCTCACTGCCACCGCCGACTTGCGCGTTCGCGAGGATGTTGTGACCCGTCTCGGGCTCGAAGACCCGGTCATCAATGTCACGGGATTCGACCGGCCAAATCTGCGCTACTCTGTCGTTCGGGCCCGCAATTTGAAGGAAAAGGCCAAGGGTATTGCCCGGATCCTCCAAGAGCATCAGGGCGAATCAGTAATCATCTATTGTGCGACGCGGAAGCGGGTTGAAAATCTAACCGACGCTCTCCAGCGCCAGCGGATCCGCTGTGCTCGCTACCACGCCGGTATGGAGAGCGATGACAGGAAACGAATCCAGGAGGCGTTTGCCCGCGACTCCCTCCCTGTGATTGTTGCTACCAATGCTTTCGGAATGGGGATCGATAAGCCGGACGTTCGACTGGTCATTCACCACGATCTTCCGGGAGGGCTCGAACAGTACTACCAGGAGGCCGGGAGGGCCGGACGTGACGGCGACCCTGCCGAATGCGTCCTTTGCTACTCCCCTCGCGATCGTTCGATCCAGGAGTTCTTCATCGAAAGCTCCAACCCTGAACCGACGCGCGTTCTGGACGTATACAGGCAAATTGCCGCCGCAAGTGGCGACCGCCTGTTCGTTCCAGAGCTGGCTAACTCGGAGCAGGACCAGGTGCCCGTGAACGCGGCGATTACGGCACTGGTTGAGTCCGGACTCGTTATTCGTAAGGGATACCAGGTTTGGGATGTCGGGATGGGCGAGGAGAGCAGGATCAACCATGGTGCGTTGCAGGAACATAGGGCCAACTCGTTCGCCAAGCTGGATTCCATCCAGGCTTACGCAGAGTCCCTGACCTGCCTCAGGCGACGAATTCTGGCCTATTTCGAAGAGGAATCGCCGGCCTCCTGCGGGAATTGTTCGCCCTGTCTCAGTCCACCCAGGCCGGTCGCGCCAGCCGAAGATGACGCACTCTTCCAGGAGTTGCGGGTTGTCCGGCGCCGGCTGGCCGAAGAGCTCGATGTTCCACCCTATGTCGTCTTCGCCGATTCAACACTGCGGGCAATGGCGCAACAGCCTCCACAGTCTCGAGTTGAGATGCTCGCTATCTCAGGAGTCGGCGTGACCAAGATGGACCGATTCGGTGAGCATTTCCTCGCGGTCACAAGAGGGGCGACACAGACTGCGGGCCCCAAGCCTGTGCTGGTGCCGAAGCCAGATGATGGCCGTCGTGGCCAACGACGCTCAAGAACGCGAGTGTCTCGGACCATCGCCCGCACCTGGGAACTGTTGCGCGATGGCCTCAGCATCGACGAAATTGCTCACAAACGTGGCTTGAAACCTGCCGTCGTTGCAACGCACATCGCCGAGCTTATTGCTGCCGGTGAAGTTACGGACCCGTCTCCCTGGATCGATGAGGACTCCTTGAAGAGAGTCCGGGTTGCGTCCGGTGGACATCCGCTCGGGCTGCTGAAGCCCGTGGGGACACTGCTTCCGGATCTCTCGATAGAGCAGCTCACAATCGCGAGAGCCTGGCTCAATAAGTCACGGACGGGTGATTAGTCACTTTCGCGAGTGAGAGTCAGCCGTTTTATATTCCTCGCAACTCCACCAAGGCGCCGTTTGTAGTCTTCCTCTCCGCGCAGGAAGTCGAAACTCCTCAGCCCTGCTTCAATTGCCCCTCGGAGAGCAAGAGCCTTGGAGAGCAATCCAACGGCCAGGCGCCCATGGGCCGGGTCGTAGCCGCTGTTGTAGAGGTACCGGGTCGTCTTATCTTCAAATCCGAGCAGGACAGCGATCGGTTTCCCGTCGAGCCGCAGCTGCCAGATCCTCCCGAGCCCTGCCTGGGCCATTGCCGGCGCCATTTCCCTGAAGAATGCCTCCATTTCGACCGTCAGAAATCGAGTCTTTCCCTCGTGACTCTCACGCATCATCCCAAGCAGGGTGTCCATCGCCCGGTCGACGTCCTCCATATCGGAGACGGACTCAAGCTCGATTGCCCCGGCAGCTTCAAGGTTGCGCAGCTTTCTCCTCAACTCGTGCCGGTCCTTTTTGGGCAGCACCGCTACGAACGACTCCCAGTCGGACGGGAGCGCTGCTACCGGAGCAACGGCCTCGTCCTCGAGCTGCAGAGCCCAGCCTGCTGAGGCCGCGGCCGAGGACCAGGCATCAATTTCGGGAGAGCCCTCTGGCTGCCCCCAAAGCGTGAGTGATGACACGTTGTTGTGGACCAGCCATCCCAGGGTCGACTGAGCCACGCCTACCTCGTCCCCGGGGGCCATCAGATTTCCAGAGTAATCCTGAATTTTGAGGTTGCCGAGCCCTGCCGCAGTCTCATTCTTGACAAGCAGGGGGATGATCCCGACCAGTTGGTGGTCTCGTCTTAGCTCGAGAAACACAGCCCCTGGCGCCGGGAAGTGGGCGAGCCAGGTTGAATACCAAATCGGGAGCGAGAACGGTCGCGCTCCCGAGGTCTCCTCATACAGCCGTTTCCAGTCATTCTGGATCGCTTGAAGTTCCGTGACCGCCACGGTCTCGCAGGCGAGTTCGGTAGAAGTCACACCCTAGCCTCGCCCATTGACCAGCGCCAGGAACTCCGCTCGCGTCACCGCCGATCGCCTGAACCCGCCCCTCATCGCGCTGGTGATCATTCGGCTTCCGGGCTTCTTTACTCCTCGCATAGTCATGCAAAGATGCTCCGCCTCGATTACGACGGCCACCCCATCCGGTTTGAGCGCCTCCATGATTGCCTCGGCGATTTGCGATGTGAGCTGCTCCTGGATCTGGGGTCTCCGCGCATAGCCCTCAATGACCCTCGCCAGTTTTGAAATGCCAACCACCCGGCCGTCCGGCACATAACCGACGTGTGCTTCCCCGTGGAACGGAAGCAGATGATGCTCGCACATGCTGTAGAAGGGAATATTACGAAGGATCACCATCTCTTCGTGGGAAACCTCGAAGCTGGTCCCGAGGTGCTCACGAGGATCCGCTACGAGGCCCCCGAAGAGCTCGGAATACATCCGTGCCATCCGGCCGGGAGTTTCCCTCAACCCTATTCGGTCAGGGTCCTCCCCAAGGGCCTCGATAACTCCCTTGATGGCCTTCTCAAGCAGGCTGAGGTCAATTTCTTGTTCGTTAGATTCCGACATCCGCAAATTCCAAGTCTCGAGGGTAGCAGCGGGCACCGCTCTCCGCGATGCCGGGTGGTCCGCTGCCGGCGACGGTCAGCCCCGAGAGCCCCCGTTCCGGGAGGCCATCTCGGCTCCCAGGCGCTCGAGCTCACGTCCGAGTCGCGCGGTCCGATCGGCCATCCCGGCTACCCAGACTCGGTCGGATGATACTCGGAGCCAGAGATGCCGGCGGGGGACGTAGAACGTGATTCCAAGGCCGACCAGGCCGGCTATGGCGGAGATCCAGGTGAAGGAGTCACCGGGGTCGCGACGGATATTCAGGCCCGACGCCTCCGAGCGACCAGCGAATGTATAAGTGAACCCGGTCGAACTTGTGGCGGGGTTGTCCTCGGTGACCACCATGTTGGCGTCGTCAATTCCGCTCACCACCAGGTAGGTGCTTCCGTCGGATCGCGGGACCATCTGGACCGTGCTGCCGGGAGCCGCGCCTCCCGGCAGCACGGCGAACGAGATCGCGGGGATGGCTACGGCGCCTCGAAATTCGACAACGTAATCGTTTTCCCAGATCGATTCGCCGGCCGAAAGAATTCGGAGGCCCGACGCACTGCTCACGACGAGCTGGATGCCCTGATCGGGCACGTCCCAGGCCAGGCCGAGGTCGAGGCCTGGCGCTCCATCTCTTCCCGACAGGGCCAGCGCTCCCAGGGCGACGTCATCAGCTCTATCAGCCGTCGGGCCGGGGTCTGTCGCCAGCTGGGGCATCGGTTCATTAACGAGCAGCTCGCCCTGGAAGTTAGTGACCTTCAGGATCGGCACGACGGTGGTCTGGCTGTCGAAGTCCAGCACGCCGTCGAAAAGCACACGCTGTTCTGGGCCCGTGATTCGAACTCTGGCAAGGGCATCGAAGAACGCTGCCTGATGTAAGCGATAGCCAAACGCTCCACAGGGACCGTTTACTGTCACCCGGCATTGAACGGGTTCTGTTCCCTGCCTGACCTTAATGCCTGTGTGGAAATCGATGATGTTCCCCTCGTCGTCGATTCCCCGGAAAGAATCTATGACTTCAGCGAAGAGCTGGCCCGGCCCGGCATCGGAGAAGACCGGAGCGGCCGGAGTGTCCTCGTAGATGATCATCGTTCGACTGAATCCGGCCACAAACGTGAGCAGGACGCCAAGCAGCAACAGCAGCAGTGCAAGATGAGACAGGAAAGTGCCGTAATGGCTCCATGCGAATCGGTCTGCAAACAGGTAGTCGGTGCCGTCGGGGGCCGTCGAAACGCGTTCCACGGTGTAGCGGCGCCGGCGGAGCATCTGAATCACATGTTCCCCGCCGCGATGGGAGAAGTTCGCCCTGTACCTGGCGCTGTCGAAGTAACTGTCCGGCACAGAACGGGGCGGGCGCCTCACGTTCCGGACGGTTGGGCGGAGCCGGCTCACAGAACAGACAGTGACCGAAATGATGATCACCAGCCAGAGAGCGACGAACCAGGGGGCATGGAAGATGTCGAATAGGTCGAGTCGATTCATCGGGGTGGTGAGAGCCCCGAAGTCTTCGTGTTGAAGCTCCAGCCAGTCGGCTCTCGCGGCGGGGTTGTTGCGTGCCGCCGGCGGCACCTGTGGGATCACCGTCCCGACCGCACCCGCCACGACCGCGGTTCCCACCAGGACCAGGGCGAACTTCACGTTGGTGAGCAGGGCCCAGGCTGCCCTAAGCGGGTCGGGACGGGGGGGTTCCTCGAATTGGTCCGGCGTTCCGGATGCCGCTGGACTCTTTCGCCGTCACGGGAGTAATTCGACGCTGAGCCGATCGAAGTGCTCGTCACGAAGTCTTCCCACCACTGTCCACTGGATAACGCCATCGGGGTCGACGACGAAGCTGATCGGAAGGCCATGACCTGCGTGGTAGGCGGTCGACACGTCGCCGTCGCGGTCCAGAACTATCGGGTAGTCAAGCGCGAACTCAGAGACGAATCGCTCGACGGACCCCACGTCTTCCTGTTGGCTGACTCCGAGAACCACGACCTCCTCGCCGTGGGTTTCATGGAATATCTGCAGGGGTCGGTACCTCGGCCCTGCAGGGGCCACACCACGAGGCCCAGAAGTTGATGAGGACCCAGCTACCCCTCAAGTCTGTCAGGCGTAGAAGGGACCCCTCGGGGTCCCGGAGTTCAAAGTCTGGAGCCGCGCGTCCCGGTTCGGCCGAGGGCGATCTTCCTGTCGGATTGAGGTTATCCGGGAGCGCGACGATGCCTGCCGAGTCATTGACCGCATCGCCGCCCGCGCGTCCGCGGAACTCCAGATACCAGACTGCCAACCCCACGACGGCAACCAGAAGGGCTGCCAGTCCCAGTGTCGACCAGGGGCCGGAGTATTCTCGGCGCCGATGGGGTCGCTCGTCGGGTTCAGTCTTGCTCTGAACGCCGTCCCCGTTCACTGTCAACACGGTACCACGGGAGAAGGGGAAAGCCGGTGTGTCCTGTCTGTGCCTTGCCCGGGTAGACTCCGGTCGATGGAATCAGAATCGCGCTACTTCGTTTCGGGGAGACTTCGCCTCCACTACCTTGTCTGGGGCGACACATCCAAGCCGCCACTCATTCTCATTCACGGAACCAGGGATCACGCGCGCTCCTGGGAACCGACAGCATTGGGGCTCGTGGACCGATTCTGCGTCTACGCTCCCGACCTTCGAGGGCACGGCGATTCTGAGTGGGCTTTAGGCGGAACATATTCGTTTATCGACTACGCCCTGGACCTCCACGCCCTCGGAGAAGAGATCGGACGGCCGCCCTACTCGATTGTCGGGCACTCCCTCGGCGGCGGCGTCGCGCTCCAATACGCGGGCGCGTTTCCGGAAAGCGTCTCGCAGATAGTCTCGATCGAAGGCATGGGAGGCATGCACTGGTCGATGTTTAGGCGTAGGCCCGCCCACGTGCGGATGCGTGGGTGGGTCGAAAGCATGCGCGCGCTGGAGAAGCGGGCGTCGCGAGTCTACCCTGACGTCCAGTCCGCGGCGGCGCGGATGATCGAGGCCAACGAACATCTTTCCGCCGACCAGGCCCGGTACCTCACCGAGACCGGAGTTCGCCAAGTCGAAGGGGGAATCGCTTGGAAGTTCGACAACTTCACGCGCTCAGGCTCCCCTTACGAGTTCAACATGGAAGACGCCCGGGACCTCTGGAACCAGATCCGCTGCCCGATTCTTGTCATCTCGGGGAAAGACAGCTGGGGAGCTCAGGGGTCAAAGGTGGATTTCAGTCCGTTCCATGACTTCCGCCATGTTGAAGTCGAAGACGCTGGGCACTGGGTGCAACACGACCAGTTCGAAGTCTTCATGAAGCTGGTAGATGAATTTCTCGAGGACCTCTCTTGAGGCTCGGCATCCCCCTGCTCTTGGCTGCCGGCAATACTGGTCGTTGCGACCGGCGGCGGCGATAGCGAAACGGAGGAACCCACACCAACGCCTTAAGAGACCACTCCGACGATCGCGGCGGTCGACGCTAATGCCCCGATCGTCGCAGCGTTGGCGCTTCGCGGGCACCCTGCTGACCTGGCCAACGGCCGTAACCCCGGCGAGTCTGGTGCCCCGGCGGTACTGAGAGTCTTGAAGACTTCCAGCCTCCGGGCGGTCTCTGTTTACTGGCGGCGGTGTTCGAATGGGAAGTCGGTGCTATCCTCGCCGATGCCGGCTTGAAGCGGGAGCAGCTACCCAGCGACGTCGGCCGACATCATTGAACTAGGTTGGCTATGTCAAATCGCCAGGCCCGACGCGAACAGTCCCGCGCGAAGCGTGCCCAGCGCGCGCGGAGCGACGGAGGCCGTCGACCCTCACCAGGGGGCGGGCGTCGTCCAGGAGGAAGCTCCTGGATCACCCAGCCGTTTACTCTCATCGCCGCCGGGCTCGTTGTGGGCCTCGCATTTGTACTCGGGTTCGTTCTTGCAACCGGCGGCGACGATGGTGGTCGGGACGCTTTTGCGGTCGCCTCGCTCGAGGCGGCACGAGCAGCTCTCCCTGTGGAGCTTGTCGATGGGAACAAGCTGGGAAGCGAGGATGCGCCCGTCAAGCTCTCAGTGTTCG
This sequence comes from Dehalococcoidia bacterium, assembly GCA_036010925.1. Taxonomy (GTDB): domain Bacteria; phylum Chloroflexota; class Dehalococcoidia; order Tepidiformales; family Tepidiformaceae; genus DASCML01. Next base: position 14,158 of record DASCML010000039.1, read on the forward strand.
AGGACTTCCAGTGCCCTTACTGTCTTCGATTCACGGCGAACCAGGAGCCGGTCCTCGTCGAGGAATACGTGAAGGCAGGGAAGCTTCAGATCATCTTTGAGCAGCTTCCAGTGCTCGGGCTTGAGTCCTTGTTTGCGGCGAACGCTTCGATTTGTGCAGCCGATCAGAACAAGTTCTGGGAGTTTCATAGCGAACTCTTCCTCGCCCAGGCACGGGCGGGCCAGCTTGAGGATGAGGAAATCAACATTGGGCGGTTCGATGCCGGTCAACTAAAGGAGCTTGGCGCCCAGGTTGGAATGCCTGACCAGGAAGCGTTCGACCTTTGCGTGGACCGGGGGGATCACGATGCCGATGTTCAGGAATCTCTGGATCGCGCTAGGTCTCTCGGTTTCCAAGGAACCCCTTCCTTCATGATGAACGGCCTGCCGCTTCTGGACGGGGCGGGCGCCCTCTCCGACATACAACAGTGGCGGGACGTGATCGACAACGAGATCGTACGCATTGAAGGCCCTGCCGATGAAACCCCGACGGATGCGCCGGATGACTCTGACGCAGGGGAATCTCCGACCGCGGAATCGCCCGCAACCGAGGTCCCCACGCAAGCAGCGGACGCAACCGAGGCACCCTAACCCTCGCGCTCAGCTCCTTCTATTCGGTAAAGGAAGCCTGCGGAGCCATCGCCCAAGTACTAGAGGCTGCTGTAGGGGAGGCAATATAATGGCTTCCGAGGGGGTAACCATTTCTAATCGATGAATCTGTTCAAAACCACGATGCTGCTGGCTCTGCTAACCGGGATCTTGGTTGCAGTCGGAGGGCTCATAGGCGGCACCGCCGGAATGGTGCTGTACCTCCTCTTGGCCGGCGCGATGAACTTCTTCGCCTACTGGTTTAGCGATAAG